>NZLV01000113.1 GCA_002694345.1 Maricaulis sp. | reverse complement strand
CAGGCCACGACGCCGACCAGCGCCGCCCAGAAACTCTTGATCTGGTAGGTGTAGTGGGATTGCAGCCAGTGCGGCGCCGCATCGCGGCGGGCATAGGCGATCGCCACGGCGATCAGGCTCGACACACCGATGATATTGCCGACCAGGAAGAGCACATAGTTCAGGCCGGTCAGCCATTTGTCATCGCGGTCTGCGGCCGGGGCGGGTTGGGGTTCGTAGATCGTGTCACTCATGATGGTGACCTTATGACCCCCGATGATGGCGAAATGGGGACGAAAGCGTGGGGATTGCGCGCCCGGTTTTCCCGCCCGGCGCTGTGCGGCGGTCATGCCACGATATTCTGAAAATGCTGTCATCCACGCGGCTTGATCTTGGTTCGTTCAGGATTTCGCCGTATGCCGGGGACAGGTCATGCCGTTTCGGGAGTGATTGAATGTCTTTGGCGCGGCTGACAGACCTTATCGGGCCTGTGCTTTTGCTGGTGGGACTGACGAGCTACGCCCTTCTGGTGGCGCTCGGTTTCCTGGCCGACTGGCATTTGGCCTATCCGGCGGTCTATTGGTGGGCGGTTCCGCTCATCCCGTCGGGTCTGGGCGTGGCCATCATGTATCTGCGGGCGCCGGCTCACCGGGTGGCGTTTGCGGACGGGGAGGAAGAATGAGCCTGATTGTTTCCATGGCGGACACCATTCCGGGCCGCGAGATTGACCAGATCGTCGGCATTGCCCGCGGCAATGTTGTGCGCGCCCGCTTTTTCGGCCGCGATTTCATCGCCGGCCTGCGCAATCTCGTCGGGGGTGAGGTGCCGGAATATACCGACCTGCTCGCCGAATCCCGCGAAACGGCGCTGGACCGCATGTGCAAGCATGCCGAGGAACTGGGCGCCGACGCGATCGTGACGGTGCGCCTGTCGACCTCCTCCGTCATGGAAGGGGCCGCGGAAATTCTGGCCTATGGAACGGCGGTGAAGCTGAAATGAATCCCCTGATGAAGCGTCTGGCAGGCCGTGCCGCCGGTGAAATCATTGAAACCGCCCGTTTCCTGGGCGGTGTCGTTGCGGTCTGGCTGGGTCTGGTGACGTTCGGCTTCGCAGCCTTCCACATTCCCTCGGAGAGCATGCAGCCCTCGCTGGAAGTCGGTGACCGCGTGGCCGTGTCCAAATGGGCCTATGGCTATTCCGTGCATTCCCTGCCGCTGGGCATTGGCTACATCCTGCCGGACAGCTGGAATGGCCGGATCGCCTGGCACAATCCGCAGCGCGGCGATGTCGTGGTGTTCCGCGATGAACGCCAGTCGCCGCCGCGCAATCTCATCAAGCGCGTGATCGGTGTCGAAGGCGATGTCGTGGAAGTGCGTGAAGGCCGTCTCTACCTCAATGGCGAAGCCGTGCCGCGCGAATTCGACGAGCTGCGGACCTATCGCGAGCATCCGTCCGGCCTGCCGGTCACGGTGACCCATTATAATGAGGTCCTGCCCAATGGCCGCGAGCATTCCATCTACGAACAGCGCGACAATGCCCCGCTCGACAATTACGGCCCCGTGACCGTGCGTCCGGGCACCGTCTTCGTGATGGGTGACAATCGTGACGCCTCCCGCGACAGCCGGGCCCCGGAAGGTCCGGGTCTGGTGCCGCTGGAGAATGTCGTCGGCCGGGCCGAGACCGTGCTCTTCACCTTCGAGCGCTGTCGTCGCGAGGAAGGTCTGTACTGTCCGCGCGGCCGGGTCTGGCGCGGTCTGTAGGGGCGCACTAGTCTCTCCCCAACAATCACACGGGGAGAACGGTCGTGAGTCTCAAGGGCAAAACCATTTTCATCACCGGCGCCAGCCGCGGGATCGGTCTGGCCATCGGTCAGCGCTGTGCGCGTGATGGCGCCAATATCGTCATCGCCGCCAAGTCCGACCAGCTGGACCCGCGCCTGGAAGGCACGATCCACACGGCGGCCGAGAGTATCGAGGCGGCGGGTGGCCAGGCGCTGGCGGTGAAGTGCGATATCCGTGACGAGGCGGCCGTGGAAGCGGCGGTCGAGGCGGCGGTGGACCGGTTTGGCGGCATCGATGCCGTGATAAACAATGCCTCCGCCATCTTCCCGCGGGGCACGGCCGATGTGCCGATGAAGCGCTATGACCTGATGCACCAGGTCAATGGCCGCGGCACCTTCCTGACGACCCAGAAATGCCTGCCGCACCTGATGAAGGCGGAAAACCCGCACATCATCGCGCTGGCGCCGCCGCTGGACATGCGCGGCCTGTGGTTCGGCCCGCACGTCGCCTACACCTCGGCCAAATACCAGATGAGCCTGTGCATTCTGGGCTGGGGCGAGGAGTTCAAGGGCAAGATTGCCGCCAATGCGATCTGGCCGCGCACCGCCGTTGCCACGGCCGCGATCTCGAACGTCCTGGCCGGCGAAGAGGCGATGAAGAATTGCCGCAAGCCGGAAATCCTGGCCGACACGGCCTACAAGGTCCTGCTCAAGCCGGCGGCCGAGTTCACCGGCAATTTCCTGATCGATGACAGCTTCCTCTGGGAGGAGGGCGAGCGTGATCTGGACCAGTATTCCTATGATCCCGCGATCGAGCTTCTGCCGGACTTCTTCGTGCCGGAAGAGCCGCCGGCCCCGCCGGGCGTGAAGATCATGAATCTGGCCCCCGAGCACTGATTCCGGTCCGGTCTGCGGGAAGAAGGCCCTCTGTCCCGCAGACCGTGATCCAGATCACACCGTGAATGGGATTCACCCTTATGGTCCGCCCCACCAGGACAGTGGGGGCAAGGGATATGAAGACACGGTCGGGTTCGGGATGGTTCAGTGTGGTCGTGATCGCGGGGCTGGTCGTGGTGTTCGCCGTCGCTTGGATTCGGGGCGGCTCACCTTACGGGTTCTGACGCGATAGGGTTTGACACGGGCTCTCACGCATAAAATCCCGCTTGTATTTCCCTGAAATTCGCCAATATGGGCATCAGAGCGTCGCACTCTGCGGCCGGGTATCCCGCCGCGTGATCTTGGCCGTCCGTCGACGCGGATGGCAGGAGTGTCCGGCCCATGCTTCTGGTCGAAACCTATCTCTCTCCCAGCCCGCTTGAGGGCCTGGGTGTCTTTGCGTCGCAATTCATCCCCAAGGGGCAGAAACTGTGGGCTCTCGACCCGGCGGTCGACATCCTGCTTTCGCCGCTCCAGGTCGCGGAGCGGCCGGATGTCTATCAGGGCTTCATCCGGCGCTATGCCTATTTTGACCGGACCTTGGGCGCCTATCTGCTCGACGGCGACCATGCCCGCTTCCTCAATCATTCCGACACACCGAACCTGGACTTCTCGGCGCCGGATGGCAGCGGGGTGGCGGTGCGGGACATTCGCCAGGGCGAGGAAATCCTCTGCGACTACCGGCAATTCATGGACGAGTTCATGCTCCTGCCGGCCTGCTCGAACGGTATGGCCGAGTCCATTCCGGCCTGACGCGAGCGGTTTTGGGGCTGGGCAAAGCGGCGTGTTTTGACGACACTGCGGCGCATGAAAACGACGATTGTCGACAGCCCCGCCAGCCTTGAGCATCGCCTGCCCGACGGGCATCCCGAACATGCCGGGCGCTACACCGCCGTGCGTGAAGCGCTGGAGGCTGTGCCGGTCAGTGACTGGCTGACCGCCCAGCAGGCTCCGGTCGAGGCGCTCGCCCGTTTCCACACCGTGCAGCACGTGGATCGCGTGCTCTCGGCCTGTGCCGAAGCGGGGGAGGATGACTGGGTCGCCCTGGATGCCGACACACTGGTCCGCGGACCGTCAGCCCGGGCCGCGCTGAGTGCGGTCGGCGGGGCGCTGATGGCGGTGGATGGCGCCGTGGAAGACGGGGAGGGCGCGTATTTCGTCCTCGCCCGTCCGCCCGGTCATCATGCCGAGCCGGACCAGGCGATGGGCTTCTGCCTGTTCAACCAGGTCGCCATCGCCGCCCGCCATGCGCTGGATGTCCATGGGCTTGCGTCCGTCGCCATCGTCGATATCGACGTCCATCACGGCAATGGCACACAGTGCCTGGCGGAGCGGGATGAGCGCGTCCATTTCATCTCCCTGCACCAGGCGCCGCTCTATCCGGGCACGGGAAGTGCCGGCGAGACCGGTCTCAATGGCAATGTCGTCAACATTCCGCTGCCGGAGGGAACCGGCAGTGAGGCCTGGCGGATGGCTTTCGAGGCGGAAGTCATTCCGGCCCTGCGGCGGGCGCAACCGGCGCTGGTCCTGGTTTCAGCCGGATTCGACGCCCATGCCGATGATCCGCTGGCCGGGTTTCGCCTGACAGACGAAGACTATGCCTGGGCGGCCCAACAACTGGCTGGCATTGCCCGGGAATTTGCGTTTTCCCGTCTTGTCTCCGTACTGGAGGGCGGATACGACTGCCCGGCTCTGGCCCGCTCGGCCTGCGCCTTTGTTCAGGCGCTCGCCGAGGCCTGAGCTTTGACAGGATTGTATTGGCAGGCAGCGGCGGGGCGCTCCGGCCGGTCTTGCCCGCCCCGAGAGAGCTGGCCTGCACGCGCGACCCATGACCGCCTCCCTGCCTGATATCGCCTCCACGCCGCCCGGCAGCATCACGATTGCCCGGCATGGACGGCCCGATGCCAATCGCGAGGCCTGGCTGGACTGGCGCGGCTATGAGGATTGGTGGGACAATCTCTACCAGCCCGCCAGCCTGGCTCCCGGACAGAGTGCGCCGGATGCGCTGGTCGAGGCGGCGGCCGCGTCCCACACCGTATTTGCCTCCACCCTGCAGCGGGCGATCGAGACGGCCCAGGCGGTGGCGCCGGAGCGCGATCTGGTGATCGATCCGGTCTTCGTGGAAGCCGAATTGCCGCCCCCGCCCATGCCCGGAAAATTCATGGCGAAGACCTGGGGTGTGTTTGCCCGCTGTTCCTGGTGGATGGGTCAGGCGCGCGGCCGCGAAAGCCGGGTCGAGGCCGAGGCCCGGGCCGATGCCGCGGTACTGCGCCTGATCGAGGCGGCCGCAGCCGGACCGGTTGTCTTGTGCGCGCATGGCTGGTTCAACCGCATGATGCGGCCGCACCTGCGCCGCCGGAACTGGGTGTGCGTGCGCGATGGCGGCGATACCTACTGGTCCTGGCGCCGGTATGAGTACCGGCCGGAATAATCGGCGTGCGCGGCCATTGCCGCACCTGATTCCGCTTTCTATGCTGCCGGTCTGACGAGGAGCCCGACCATGTCCGAAACCCCCAATGCCGACATTGCCAGCCTGAGTTTCGAACAGGCCGCGGCCGAGCTGGAGCGTATTGTCCAGCAACTGGAATCCGGGGAAGTCGAGCTGGAACGTTCCATCGAGATCTATGAACGCGGCGCGGCCCTGCGCGCGCACTGCGAAGCCAAGCTGAAAACCGCCGAGCTCAAGGTCGAGAAGATCGTGAAGGGCGAGGACGGGCAGCCGGCGACGGAACCGGCCGGCCTGGACTGATTGATGGCTTCTGCCCCAACCCCTCCGGCCAGTATCGAGGACTTCCTGAAACTGGATATCCGTGTCGGAACGGTCGTGCAGGCCGAGCCTTTCCCGGAAGCCCGCAAGCCGGCGATCAAGCTGTGGGTGGATATGGGTGAAGAGTTGGGTGTCAAAAAGAGTTCCGCCCAGGTCACCGTCCACTACAAACCCGATGAATTGGTCGGCCGTCAGGTCATGGCCGTGGTGAACTTCCCGCCGCGCCAGATCGGACCGGTCCGGTCTGAAATCCTTGTCCTCGGCGTCTCCGACGCGGCGGGCGATATCATTCTGCTGGCGCCCGACCAGAGCGCCCCCAACGGCTCACGGATGCATTAGGTTCGCCCATGGATTCCTTCGAACAGCGCCTGAATGAAGCGGCCGACCGCGTCACCGTTGCCCTGGATGCCCTGCTGCCGCGGGCGGAGGGGCCGGAGGCGCATCTCAATTCGGCCATGCGCTATGCCGCGCTGGGGCCGGGCAAACGGCTGCGTCCCTTCCTGGCGGTCGAGGCCGGCAAGCTGGTCGGCGCCGATGACCGGGGCGTGCTGCGCGCCAGCTGCGCCCTGGAATGCATCCACGCCTATTCGCTGATCCATGATGATCTGCCCTGCATGGATGATGATGACATGCGCCGTGGCCGCCCCACCGTGCACAAGGCCTATGACGAGGCGACCGCGGTTCTGGCCGGGGATGCGCTGCAGTCCGTGGCTTTTGAAATCCTGGCGCATCCCGACACGCACCAGCGCGGCAGTGTGCGTGCCCGTCTGGTCGAGCGCCTGTCCCGGGCCTCCGGTCCCTATGGCATGGTCGGTGGCCAGATGATCGATATCCGCGCCGAGACCGAGCAGTTCGATATTTCCGTCGTCACTCGCATGCACCGGATGAAGACGGGTGCGCTGATCTCCTACGCGGTGGAATTGTGCACCATCCTGCGCGAGGTGGAAGATCATGTCCGCCGGGCGCTGGAAGGGTTTGCGCACGATCTCGGCTTGGCCTATCAGATCACGGACGACCTTCTGGACGCGACAGGCGACCAGGAAGAAATGGGCAAGGCCGCCGGCAAGGATGCCGGTCAAGGAAAAGCCACCTTTGTCACCATTCTGGGGGTCGAGGGCGCCAAGGAGCGTTCAGGGCATTTGGCCGCACAGGCCAAGGAGCATCTTGAACCCTTCGGTGCGCGGGCAGATGTTTTACGTGAGGCCGTCGACTTCATCGTCGCGCGCCGCTCCTGAGAGGCGGGAACCGAATGGCACCCAAAACCCCGGCACTTGATCGCATCCAGTTCCCGGCGGATCTGCGCAATCTGAGCGTGGCGCAATTGCGCGACGTGGCGGATGAGCTGCGCGCCGAGACGATTGATGCCGTGTCAGTGACGGGCGGCCATCTGGGGGCCGGCCTCGGTGTGGTGGAGCTGACCACCGCCTTGCACCATGTGTTCGACACGCCGCGCGATACCCTGATCTGGGATGTCGGCCACCAGTGCTATCCGCACAAGATCCTGACCGGTCGCCGCGACCGCATCCGCACCCTGCGCCAGGGCGGGGGCCTGTCCGGCTTCACCAAGCGCGCGGAAAGCGAATACGACCCGTTCGGCGCCGCGCATGCCTCCACCTCGATTTCTGCCGGGCTTGGTTTTGCCGTGTCGCGCGACCTGAAAGGTGAGGACGACCGCAATGTGATCGCCGTGATCGGCGACGGGTCCATGTCTGCGGGCATGGCCTATGAGGCGATGAACAATGCCGGCCATATCGGTGGCCGCCTGATCGTCATCCTCAATGACAATGACATGTCCATCGCCCCGCCGGTGGGCGCGATGAGCCATTATTTCGCCCGCCTGGTCTCCTCGCAGGGCTATCGCAGCCTGCGCAAGCTGGGCAAGGGCGTGGCCAAGGCGCTGCGCGTCGAGGAAGCTGCGCGCCGGGCCGAGGAATACATGCGCGGCATGGCCATGGGCGGCACGCTCTTCGAAGAGATGGGCTTCCGCTATGTCGGCCCGATCGACGGCCATGATCTCGACCAGCTGGTCCCGGTCCTGCGCAATGTGCGCGACAGCGATAATGGCCCGGTCCTGATCCATGTCGTCACGCAGAAGGGCAAGGGCTATGCCCCGGCCGAGGCGGCCGACGACAAGTATCACGGCGTCGCCAAGTTCAATGTCGTTACCGGCGAACAACAGAAATCCCAGGCCAGTGCGCCGTCCTACACCAAGGTGTTCGCGCAGCAGCTGATCCGCGAGGCCGAGGCCGATGAGCGCGTGGTCGGCATCACCGCTGCCATGCCGGGCGGGACCGGTCTGGACCTGTTTGCCGAGCGCTTCCCGGACCGCATGTTCGATGTCGGCATTGCCGAACAGCATGCTGTCACCTTCGCGGCCGGTCTGGCGGCGGACGGGATGAAGCCTTTCGCGGCGCTCTATTCCACCTTCCTGCAGCGCGGTTATGACCAGGTCGTCCATGATGTGGCGATCCAGAACCTGCCCGTGCGTTTTGCCATCGACCGGGCCGGTCTGGTCGGTGCCGATGGCTGTACCCATGCCGGATCCTTTGATCTGGGCTTCATGGGCCAGCTGCCGGGCATGGTGATGATGGCGGCCTCTGACGAGGTCGAGCTCGCGCGCATGGTCGCGACGGCGACGCAGATTGATGACCGTCCTTCTGCCTTCCGCTATCCGCGCGGCAATGGCACCGGGATCGAGATGCCCGAGCTGATCACGCCGCTGGAGATCGGCAAGGGCCGTATCGTGCGCGAAGGTTCGCGCATTGCCATTCTCTCCCTGGGCACGCGTCTGGGCGAGAGCCTGAAGGCCGCCGATGCCCTGGCCGCGCAGGGCTTCTCCACCACGGTGGCCGATGCCCGCTTCGCCAAACCGCTGGACACCGACCTCATCACCCGTCTGGCGCGGGAGCATGAAGTCCTGATCACGGTGGAAGAGGGCGCCCAGTGCGGCTTCGGTGGCTTTGTCCTGCACTGGCTGGCCGATGCCGGCCTGCTGGATCGCGGCCTCAAGGTCCGCACCCTGACCCTGCCGGACATTTTCCAGGACCAGGACACGCCGTACAACATGTACGAGGAAGCCGGCCTCAATGCTCGCCACATCGCCGCCAAGGCGCTGGAAGCCATGGGCCAGGACGAAGCCGCCGCCGAGCGCATCGCTGCGGAGCTGGCGGCGGGTTAGTCCCCGGCGTTTTCCATCATCCGCGCTGCCACATCCCGTACCGCCTGCGCGTGGGACGCAACCGGATCGGCAGGATCAAACACGGTGATGGGCCAGGTCGGTTCCAGGCCCACGCCCTCGTAAACCGTGCCGTCCGCATCCGCGAAAATCTCGTTGGCGAGCTCGACATACCAGCCATTGGGCAGGGGTTTGGCGAGCGGTGTTGAGAAGGCGCCGCGCGTGGTCTGGCCGGCCTGCGTGACGTTGGGCAATTGCCGCATCATCAGCGTCGTGATCTCGCCCGCCGACACGGTGACATCACTGGTCAGGACCGCAACAGGGCCGGTGTATCGCACGCCGCCGGACGGCTCGATGCGGTAGGTGATGTCGGGATCGGCGTTCCAATCGGTGCGGACGGAGTAGCCGTCGAAGGCTTCATCGGTGAAATGGCTGGCAATGGTGCGCGTGACGGCGTCATAGCCGCCGCGATTATTGGACAGGTCGAGGATCACCCCGTCCATGCCGGCAAACCCGGTGAGCGCCTCGTCCAGCATGGCATTCAGCGCGGCCAGCTCCCCCGCTGCCCATTCCGGCGTGCCCGGTTCCAGCGTGTCGTCGAAACCGCCCATGGTGAAAATCTGGATATAGCCGATCCGCCCATCAATGGTTCCGACAATGACGCGGTCATTGAGGATGTGGCGGGCGCCGGGATCGAGGACGTCGGTCATCAGTCCGTCGATGATCCCGATCAGCCAGGGTGTCTCGCCCATGCCCTCATGGATCATCGGCAGGGTTTCTCCGAACCCGTATTGCGCGCGGTGGCGCTCTCCATCGAACTCGGCAATCAGCTTGGTATGGCTGTCACCCAGCGGTTCGATCATCGCGGAGAGGAGGGCGAAGAAGCCGGCATCCGTGTCAACATCCGCGAGACCTGTGCGCGCCTGTTCGATCTGGACGTCCCAGTCGACGCCACGCCGCTCAAAAAAGGCATAGTGTTGCGCAAACACCGAGGCGAAGACCGCCAGTGTCCCGGCACGGTCGGTCAGGTCGGTCGCGCCGCAATGTTCGGGCAGGGTACTCAGCCGCCGGAAGATCGTATGACCATCGCCGGGCAAGTATTCGAACTGGGCCCGGTCCGGACCCGCTGGCGTGAAAAAACGGTATTCCACCTGGCTCATCAGGGTGGGACCGTCCTGCGCCGTGCGATAGCAACCCGCCGGCGTGTCCTGCCAGCGCGTGATCCCCGTCTCGTCGATCTCCAGGATCCAACCATAGTCCGCATTGCGCCAGATGCCCTGGGCGGCGGGCAGCATGCCGGTTTCGGTATGGATTTCGCGGGGCTCCGGCGAAGCGGAGCCGGTGTCGCAGGCCGACAGGCCCAGCGCGGCGATCAGGCCAAGAGAGGCGGAGGTGAAACGGGACAACACGGGCAACTCCAAAAAATGACTGCGGTCACCTTTAGTCGCTTTCCGTCCCGGCATCAAGGCCCGGTGTAACCGGCGAGGCGGCACAGGCTGCGCAGTCGTGAGGCCATCCGGCCGTCCAGCGCCTCGGCCTGGCCGGTGACCTGGGCCTCCCGGATCGAGCCGGTCACCAGGGTCACGGCCAGATCAGCCAGCCCGGCGGCATCCACGGGCCGGTCAAACGCGGCAGAGGCGGCCAGCCCGGTCATGCGGTCGAGCAGGGCAACATCCACCTCCCGCTCTGCGGCCTGGATCGAGGGTGTGGACGGAGCCTGCTCCGCCTTCGCGCTCCACATGTTCGGGGAGGCCGCAGCGCCTTGCACGCTGGCACGGGCGAGAGCCAGCCATTGTTCGGGCAGGGACCGGATGCCGGACAGATCAATCTCGAGCCCGTCCTGCATGGCCTGGCGGTACCAGTCGGCCAGAAGGTCCGCCTTGCCGGGGAAGTGGTTGAAGAAGGTGCCCTTGGCGACGCCGGCGATGGCCACAATCTGGTCAACGCTGACGGCATCATAGCCATCGCGCTCGATCAGCTGCACGGCGGCCTCGTAAAGGGCTTTGCGAACCGCGCGCTTTTTGCTTTCTCTCTTGCCTGTCATCGCGCCAGTATGGAGCGGTTCCTGACTTCAGTCACTTTTCACGGACAGGCCATGCGCGCCGATCGCTATCTCGTTGATCACGGACATTTCGAAACCCGGGCCAAGGCCCAGGAGGCGATTGCCGCTGGCAAGGTGGTGGTGAACGGGCAGGTCCTGACCAAGCCGTCCCAGAAGATCCCGGACGGGGCCGAGGTGAAAGCGGAGGCGGCCCATCCCTGGGTGTCGCGGGCGGCGCTCAAACTGGTCGCGGCTCTGGATGAATTCGGCATCGATCCGGCCGGACGGGTCTGTCTGGATGTGGGATCCTCGACCGGGGGCTTCACTCAGGTCCTGCTGTCACGCGGGGCGGCGAAGGTCTATGCCGTCGATGTCGGGCGGGACCAGCTGCACGCCTCGCTTCAGGCCGATGCCCGGGTCGTGTCCATGGAGGGCACGGATGCGCGGTCATTGGCGGCGGACATGTTTTGCGAACCGCCTTCGTTGGTCGTTTGCGATGCCAGCTTCATCTCGCTGCTGAAACTCTTGCCGCCGGTCCTGCCGCTGAGTGCGGACACCAGCGAGCTGATCGCGCTCATCAAACCCCAGTTCGAGGTCGGCAAGGCCTTGATCGGCAAGGGCGGTCTGGTGAAGAGCGAAACCGATCGGCTGCGGGCCGTCGAGGACGTACGGGCAGGCTTCGAGGCGCTCGAAGGGGTCTCGGTACGATCAATCATGGACAGTCCAATAACGGGCGGTGACGGCAACAAGGAATACCTTATGGCCGCCACCCGGAGTTTCCAACCGATCTAAACGTGCAAGGGACGAATCAGTTCCCGTATGTGTCGGCCGGGCGCCAGATGCCGTCCGAGCCCTGGCACATGTAGACCTGGTCCGTGAAGGCCTGGCCGCGGGCATCCAGACGGCGGGTCTGGGACCATTGGCACTGGCCATTGGCCGAGGCGGACGTGGTGTAGACGCGGGCCTCGGAGCGGTCCTGCGAACCGCCCAGCAATTCGCCGGACGAGCCGTAATCCTCATAGCGGTAATCACCGCCGCCCGTGCCTTCGGCATAGTAGTAATCGTCGGAATAGCCGTCCGAATAGCCATTGTCGTAATAGCTGTCCTGATAGTCATAGCCCGACGGCTTGCCGGCATAGGGATCGCGCGTGTTGCGATAGCCTTGCTGGCCACAATCATCACCACCGGCAATCCCGGCCCCGATCAGGGCCCCGACACCGGCACCGGCAATCGTGCCGACTTCCTCGGCATTGCCGCGGTCGCGGTGCTCATAGCGGCGGTCATAGCGCGAATGGTGGCGGTTGCGGTCTTCCCAGCGCGCGCGACGGTCCCAGCGGTCCGGACGGCCATGGCGGTTGTTATTGCTGTCATCGGCCAGTTCATTGCCGATCACGGCTCCCAGGATGCCGCCGATGATGGCGCCGGTGACCTGGCGGTTCTGCCGGTTGTTCTCGCACTCCTGATAGGATTGCGCCTGGTAGGACTGGGCCTGTGCCAGGGTCGGCACGGTCACGGTCAGGGCCGAGGCGGCGAGCAGGGCGTGGGTCAGCAGTTTCATATCGACCTCCAAAAGGAATGCGGGCGCTCTGTCCCGGTGTTGACGCCACATTCGCACGGGCCCGATGAGCCCAACATGAACGGCTTCCTGAACAATTCGCAAGATTCACGCCGCCCGCCCGGCCGGCCCAAAAAAGGAAGGGCGGGTGTCGCCACCCGCCCTCCGGCTTGTCCAGGATGAGGCCTTTTAAGCCTATTGCCGGTAGGCCACCTGCCAGTCGCCATAACCGTCACGGCACATGCGCACGCGGTCATAATTGTAGGTCCCGTCGGGCATGTAGATTTCCGCATCACCCCAACGGCATTCCACACCGGCATTGTAGTAGGTCTCGCGGATGATGATCGCCCCGCGGACACCGGAATACGGGTTGGCCCAGTAATAGGGTTGGCCGTATTCGAAGGCGTAATTCATGGCGTAGTGATACTGCGCCCGGTCGCACTGGTCGAACCGGTCCAGGCTGGAGCCCAGCACGGCACCGAAACCGGCCCCGACCAGGATGCCTGCGCCGACATTGTCGTCACCGGCGGCATACCCGCCCACCAGCGCGCCCAGCAGCGCCCCGACCACGGCGCCATCGCCATTGCCGTTATAGCGGCACAGACCGTCATAATAGGCGAAGTTCCGGCTGTTATAGCCATGATTGTAATAGGTGCGGTGGTAGCGCCAGCGGCTCGACGGACCCCAATGGCCGTAATAGCGGCTGTTGTTCCAGCCATGGTTCATATGGCGGATCCAGCGCAATTGCTGCTGGCGGCGGGCCCGGTCGCGATAGAAGTCGCGGCGGCGCTGCGCGTATTCCCAGCGACGGCGGTCATGATGCGCGCCGGGACGGCGGTTCGGACCATTATCCCAGCGATTGTCACGACCCGGATGGCGGTCAAAGCGATTGTCGCGGCCCGGACGGCGGTCATAACGGTTATCCCGGTCCGGACGGTGTCCGTAGCGGCCATCGCGGTCGCCCCGGCGGTCGAAACGATTATCCCGATCCGGACGGCGGTCAAAACGGTTGTCCCGGTCCGGGCGACGATTCACGTCCCGACCCGGATTGCGGCCCGGTGTGCGGGCACCATCGCCCCGGCCATCCCGGCCCGGCGTGTACTGGCCGTCGCGGCGACCCGGCCCCCGCGTCCCGTCGCGGCGGGGGTCTCGGCCCGGCGTGAATTGTCCATCCCGGCGTCCGGGGGTCCGGCTGGCCACATCGCGGCGCGGCGGGTTCTGGGTGCGTTCGACCGGCCGCATGACCGGACGGCGATCACCGCGCCCGCTCTGTTCGCGCGGGGCCCGGGACACATCGGTGTTGCGCGGATCGCGTCCGGGGCCGCGGGCAAAGTCACCGCGATTGCCCCGATTGCCGCGATTGTCCGCTGTCTGTCGATCCTGGCGTTGCGGGCGAGCTTCGCCGCGTCCCTGGCGTTGTCCACCATTGCGGCCGGCTTCGCGGCGGCCACCCCGGTCGCCGCGTGCGCCCCGGTCGCCGCGGTCTCCGCGCTCGGCACCCCGTTCCTGGCGCTGGGCCTCGGCCGGCGCCACATCAAGCAGGGCGGGTGTGAGAAGAAGGGCTGCGAGCGCCGCGCCCATCAGACGGATTTTGCGTGGTGTCATGGGACACGCCTCCGGGTCTACACCGGGACTTCCCCGGCCAGGTTAACCCAAAGCTAAAATTTCCCGGATGAGCCGAACATGAACGGTCCAGTCATGTTGGGGTTTTGGGGGAGGCGTGTTGTTCTCTTATACCCATCCACCCGTCATCCCACGGTGCCCACAGGGCATCCGGGGGACCTCACCCAACCCGCGGGCAGGTGAGTACAGGTCCCCCGGATCCCCGCTTTCGCGGGGATAGGCAAGCCGGGGGATGATGGTGTGGATGGAGAGAAAGGGGACGCCGCCTAAAACGCCGACTGCCCCGCATGGCGGAGTTTGTGATCGGCCAGCACCAGCGCGGCCATCGCTTCGCCCACGGGCACCGCGCGGATGCCCACACAGGGGTCATGGCGGCCGCGGGTTTCGATTGTGGTTTCCTCGAAATCGCGGTTGAGGGTGCGGCGTTCGATGCGGATGGAGGAGGTGGGTTTCACGGCGAAGCGGATCACCAGATCCTGGCCGGTGGAGATGCCGCCCAGCACGCCGCCATTGAAATTGGACTGGAAGACAGGGCCGTCCTGGCTCATGCGCATCTCGTCGGCGGCATCCTCGCCGCGCATGGCGGCAGAGCCGAAGCCGGCCCCGATCTCGACGCCCTTTACGGCATTGATCGTCATCATGGCCATGGCCAGATCACTGTCCAGCTTGCCATAGACGGGGGCGCCCCAGCCGGCCGGCACGCCGGACACGACGACTTCGACAATCGCGCCGGTGGAGGAACCGTCCTTGCGCAGGGCGTCCATGTCGGCTTCCCAGAGGGCGGCGGTTTCCGCGTCGGGGCAGAAGAAAGGGTTCTCGCTGACCGCATCCCAGTCCCAGCGCTCGCGATTGATGGCGCGTTCGCCGACCTGGACCAGGGCGGCGCGGATGGAAATGCCATCGCCCAGCACTTTGCGGGCAATGCCGCCGGCGGCGACACGCATGGCGGTTTCGCGGGCCGAGGAGCGGCCGCCGCCGCGATAATCGCGCACGCCATACTTCATGTCATAAGTGTAGTCGGCATGGCCGGGCCGCCATTTGTCGCGGATATCGCCATAATCCTTCGAGCGCGCATCGACATTCTCGATCAGGAGGCTGATCGGCGTGCCGGTGGTGATCGGGCCGCCCGTTCGGTCATCCTCGAACACGCCGGACAGGATGCGGACCTGGTCGGTCTCCTGGCGCGGGGTGACATGGCGGCTCGTTCCCGGACGGCGCAGATCCAGCCAGGGCTGGAGATCGTCCGCGGTCAGGGGAATGCCGGCCGGGCAGCCATCGACGACGGCGCCGATGGCCGGTCCATGGCTTTCGCCCCAGGTGGTGACCCGGAAAAGGTGTCCGAACGAATTGTGAGACATGTGGAACCCGCGTGTTTTGCGCACACTAGACGCGGAATTTCGCGCCGTTAAGCGGCCGACTGCGCTTTGCGGATCCAGCGGGCCAGGCGGGCATGGGCCGAAGGGCGGGAATATTCGTGGATGAAGGCATCCAGATCGGCGCTTTCCACCAGCGGGGCAGCCGGGCTTTCCGGCACCGGTTCACTGGCCGTGATGCGGATCGTGATCGTGATGTCCGGCTCGCCCACGGCGTGGATGATCTCGCCTTCCAGCACACCCGCCGGAATGCGCACCAGGAGCGGGCGATCGCCATGCCGCACCGTGCGGGTGAGGCCGGTCGCCGCTTGCGTCGAGGTGATTTCCAGGTCCAGACCCGTGGCGCCGACCGATTTGATCAGCTCCATCGCGGCGACGATCCTGGCCAGCTGCGTCAGGGTTGCCGGGGTCGGTTCGGTGACATCGGGATGCAGGGTTTTGACCCGCGCGCGAAAGGCCGATTTGGCCGCAAGAGGACCGTCACCCGGCACAAGGCCGAGCGCCTCATAGGCGTCCCTCAAACTCGTAACACGCGATGTCATGCGCAAAATCTAGCGTGAGAAGATTCCCGAAAGGTTGACGGGCTGCGGGAAAACTTGACCCGGCGCATCAGGCGCTTAACTAGGCGGATAGCGCTGCAGGAGGCCCGATATCCCATGTCCAAGAAGGATGATCTCATCCCGCCCTCACCGGACGCCGAGGCCTATGCCAAGACTTCCGAAGCGAATGCCGAGGAAATCTTCGACCGCGAGGACCCGTTCGCCCTGTTTGCCGACTGGCTGAAAGATGCCAAGCGCAAGGAGATGAATGATCCCAACGCCATGGCGCTGGCGACAGCCGATGAAAGCGGTCTGCCGGATGTGCGCATGGTGCTTTTGAAGGATGTCGATGCCGACGGCTTCGTCTTCTACACCAATCTGGAAAGCGCCAAGGGGCGTCAGCTGGCGGAAAACAGCCAGGCAGCGCTGTGCTTCCACTGGAAGAGCCTGCGGCGCCAGGTGCGGGTACGCGGCCTGGTGGAAGCGGTGAGTGAAGAGGAGGCGAATGCCTATTTCGCCTCGCGCCATCGCGACAGCCGGATCGGGGCCTGGGCGTCCAAACAGTCACGCCCACTGGAAAGCCGGTTCGCGCTGGAAAAGTCCGTCGCCCGGGAAGCGGCCCGTTTCGGACTGGGCGAGGTGCCGCGGCCGCCGCACTGGTCCGGCTTCCGCATCCGACCGCTCTCCATCGAGTTCTGGCGCGACCGTCCGTTCCGCCTGCACGACAGAATGTCCTTCACGCGGCCCGATTTGGGGTCGCCATGGGGCGTTGAGCGGTTGTATCCTTAGAGACGAAGCCAACCGGGGGGCGGCACTCATGTCACGGGTCTTGGACATTCTGCGGGTGATCATTCTCCCGCTGGGGTGGATTTGCGCATTGCTGGCGCTGGCCACTCCGGTCTGGTTCCTCGTGGCCGCTTTCGGGGCCAAGTGGGAATTCATTTCGCTGGAGCTTGGCCTCAACTGGATGACCCAT
>NZLV01000112.1 GCA_002694345.1 Maricaulis sp. | reverse complement strand
TGAGTCTGAGCTGCTGAACTGGCTGCCGGCGCTGGGGCGGAGTGAGGTGCCGGTTGTGCGGCCTGCTGTGAAGCCGGGGCGGCAGCGACAGAGGCATCTGCATCGTCGGATCCGTCACCGCAGGCCCCCAAAGCCAGGACGGAAACGAGAGGGATGAGGCTGCGCAACATGGTCAACTCCTGCGGTTCTACTCGGACAGACAGACCTATACAGCGATTGCTCTGCAAGGCGATGCGTCAGTCTGACGCCGTGCCCATCCGTCAAGATGCCGAGGCGCGGCGCTGCCCTATCATGCGGCTGATGCGGGAAACACCCAGACAGGCCCCCGTATAGACCAGCAGAATGGCGAAGAGAGAGGCCAGTCCGGCGAGGGTCTGGCCGAGCAATCCATAGACCTCACCCGTGTGAAGGAAGCGGATGTAGCGGCGCGCCTGGCTGGCCGGGCTGGAGGAAGTCCCGCCAATTGTTTGCACCGCGCCGCTGCCGTCGCGGGCCAGTTCAAGGGTGTGTACCCGCTCCTGCTGAACGCCATTTCCGAAATCCACTGCGAACCGGATCCGGGTTTCCGCCTCGGATGGCAGGGTTACCGAGATGCGTCGTCCTTGTCCCGTTTCCGCAATGACCTGATCGAGAAGATCGGCCAAAGAGGCGGGGTTGGCTGATGTCGGGGCGTCGGGCGCTGTGGGCTCGTCTGCGGCTTCTGAGGGCGTGGCCCGGCGGCCCGGCGTCTCCCCGAACGCCGCGTAGACCAGCGAGTTCGCCCAGGAATAGGAAAAGACGGCGCCGGTCAGGACGATGGCCAGCAAGGGGAGGGCAAACCAGAACCCCGCCACATGGTGCCAGTTGTAGAGTCTGGCCTTGGTGGTCGGATAGCCGGGGCGGAGGAAGAGGTTCAGCTTGAAGAAGGCCCATTTCCAGATGCGGGGCAGCCACAGATACAGGCCTGTCAGGATCAGGAGGGCGAAGGCCAAGTTGGATGCCGCATTGATCGCGGCTCCGATCTCGTTCCGGTTCCCGGTGAAGGCCAGCCAGCGATGAATGCGCATTACGCGCGAGAAGGCGGCGCGTGTTGTCTCGCCAGCGCCCTCAAGGGGTTCCCCTGTATAGGGGTTCAGGAGGAAACGATTGCGCCGTCCCGCCGACACGCTGACCGCATCGGCCGGGTTTCGCGACAGGGTCAGAACATGGCCGTCCTGCGCACCGGCGGCCCGGGCAGCACTGACGAGAGCGTCCAGGTCCAGCGGTTCGCTGTCATTGGCCGGTCGCTCGACCGCCGCGTTTTCGGCCCAGGCGATCATCTGGCGCTCATAGGTCAACAAGACACCCGTGACGGACATGATCAGAACAAAAAGGCCGGTCACCAGACCCGCGCCGAGATGGGTCCAGAAAATGATGCTGCGAATCTTCATGGCGGTCGGTCCTCGTCCGGGGCTCTCGCGGTCTAACGGATTGGCTCGGGCATTCCGTTGTGTTGTGCAGCAGTCAGATTGTCGCAGCAGGCCGGCGGTGGCGCTAGGCGGTCGCGGTTCAGCTCTATCAAGCATCACTTCTGCCGCCCGAAGAGGCGGAAATGCGCAGGATTGCGCGTCCGTTAGAAAACCACACGGAAAATGCTTTTTCTCTTGAGTGATAAACATATTCCGTGGCCAAGTTACCGCGGGCGGTGTTTCGTCAGCGAGGGCGACTCGAAGCCAAGGGGACAGGATGGGCATTTCTACCGGGCCGGTGAGCGTCATGATTTGCGGCGCCGGTCATTCGGGATCCACGTTGCTGGGCATGATTCTGGGTAGCCATTCGCAAGCCTTTTACATGGGCGAGGGTGGCAAGGCCCGTTATCTCGGTGACGAGAAGAAACCGTTGCGCAAACGGGTCTGCAAGATTTGTGGTGAGGCCTGCCCGGTCTGGTCGGGCTTCGAGTGGGATGGCGAGACGCCGTTGCACGCCTCTGTCTCCCGCCATGTCGGGCGTCCCGTCATCATAGACAGCACCAAGGATGAAGCCTGGATCCGTCAGCGCGCGGATGAGACACGGGGTCTGGGTGGGCGCGCTGTGCTGATCCTGTTGGGGCGCGACGGTCGCGCCGTCGTCAATTCCCGTATCCGCAAATATCCGGACCGGGATCCGGAGGGGCAGATCCGCGACTGGGTCGAGAAGATGGCGAGCAGCGAAGCCCTGTTCGAGGCATTCGAAGGTCCGAAAATCCGCATCCGCTATGAAGACCTGGCGACATCGACCGAGTCGGTGGCGCGCGCCTTGTGTGCGGTCATCGGGCTCGACTTCGAGCCGGGCATGCTGCGCTTTGCTGAAGCCGAGCATCATGTCCTGGGCGGCAATAGCGGGACTCAATTCATTGTTGCGCGTGAGCAGTTGAGGGATCCCGACGAAGCCTTCGTCAGCCTGAACGAGCGGACGCGCGGCTATTACGAAAATCACTCCGGCGATATCGAACTGGACCTGCGCTGGCGCGAGGAGATGGCTCCCGCACACCTTGCCCTGTTCGAAAACCTGGCCGCCTCGGCCAACGCCGCATTCAAATGGGAAGGGTAGGGCAATGGCGAAGGTAGATTTGGTCTTCCGCCAGATTGACGAGCGGACGCGTGACGTAGCGCTTGAGCTGGCGATCAAGAATATCCAGCCCGAGAATGTCCACGTGATTGATGATGTGCGTCCGTTCACTGAGTGCGTGAACCAGATGCTGCGGATCGAGCACGACTGCGACTATGTGGTCTATGTCGATGCGGACTGCCTGATCCTCGAAGACATGCGCCCCTTCATTGACCAGTGTGACGCGCCCTATGTGGACGCCTATGTGTCAGACCGTTTCCGTGGGCGCCTGCATTGCGGCGTCCACATCACGCGCGCAGATGTCGTCCGGGCAATGGCCGCGGTCGAAGTTCCCAAGGATGACATGAAATATGTGCTCCGCCCGGAAAGCCGTCTGCGCAACCTGGCCATGAAGAAGATGGGCGAGGCCAAGCAGTTCCGGAACTTCGACATCCTGCATGACCATTTCCAGGCCCACACCCACATCTTCATGAAATACGCCCTGCGCGAATTGCGCAGCCGCACCAAGATCCAGCGCACCCGACTCGACCGGTCCATGATGCGGTGGAGTTACGACGATACGGTCTTCTGTGACCTGACCATGGCGCGTCATGCGGTGGAATATGCCCGCAAGGAAATGCCCAAGACCGCGACGCCGGACGAGGTGCATGCCTTCATCGAGGCCCTGCCGGATCATGCCGCCCGCGCCATGCAGCAGCTCGGTGTTGCGGAGAAGGGCGCTTTCACGCGTGAGGAGCTCGATGCCTGGCTGGAGGCCAATAGCGATCGGATCGCCTACGGGCAGAAGGCGGACAAGCCGAAGATTTTCGGTCTCGGCCTGTCTCGCACCGGCACGCGCAGCCTGACCGCCGCGCTCCAAGTCTTGGGCTTTGATACCTCACATTATCCGATCGACGAGGACACCTATATCGAGCTGTCCAACGCGCAATATGACCTCACCCTGCTGCGTTTCTATGATGGTCTGACCGACATCACGACCATCCCCTTCTACGAGCAGTTCGACAAACTCTACCCCGGCTCCAAATTCGTGCTGACGGTGCGAGACAAGGAAGACTGGCTCGGTTCCTGCGCCCGACACTGGTACAACCGGCCCGCCTTCAAGGATGTCGAGGATCCCGACGAGGAGGTGCATCTGCGTATGCGCCAATTCCTGCGGGCTTCAGTGTACGGCTGCTATAATTTCGATCCCGAGCGCTTTTCCTGGGTCTATGACCGCCACGTCGAACAGGTGAAGGCCTATTTCAGGGATCGCCCCGATGACCTGCTGATCATTGATGTCTGTGCGGGTGACGGGTTCGAAAAGCTCGCGCCCTTCCTGGACCGGCCGGTGCCGGCGACGCCTTTCCCGCACAAGGGCGCGGTCCTGAGCGCCCAGATGAAAGCCGCGGGCGAGCCACAATCGATCCGCGTCGCCTGATGGGCGCCCGAAGGGGCACACATGCATGAGTGAGAACCGCGAAACAGCGGAGCCAGATCCCGGGCGTCTCCACAGCGTGCAGCAGGCGTGGCGGACGCTTGGCCTGGCCACGGCGGCGCGACCGGGGCTGGTCTTGTTGATTGCCGTGGTTACGGTGGTCGCAGCGCTATTGCCGGCGGCCGCCCTCTACGTTTCCAAACTCATCATCGACAGTGTCGTCACTGCGATTGAAACCGGTGAGGCCTCGGACCGTCAGCTCGCCCTGATTTGGGTGGGTGTCGAATCCGGTCTGCTGGCCCTGTTGCTGGCGGCGCGCCGGGGGCTGGTCTTCTTCAAGGGCCGGCTTCATGCCGAACTGGGCTTCATCGTGTCCGAACGGATACTGGACAAGGCTGACAGTTTCTCGCTGGCCCAGATCGAGGATCCGGACATCCAGGAGAAGCTCGTCATGGCGCGGCAATTCTCCGCCAGCCGCCCCTACAGCCTCATCAATCGGGTTTTTGATCTGGGCCAGCACGGCCTGACCCTGATCTCGCTCCTGGCGCTACTCGTCGCCAGCGCGCCCTGGCTCATACTCTTGGTGATCGCCGGGGGCCTTCCGGTCTTCATCGGCAATATTCGCTTTTCCGGTGATGCCTATCGTTTCTACACAGGCCGCACCCCTCAGATGAGGGAGCGCAATTATCTGGAAGGGCTGCTCTCCCAATCGGGATCAGCCCGCGAGCGTATCCATTTCGGCCAGGGGGAGGCGCTCAAGGCGCGTTTCCGCGGTCTGTTCGACATGCTGCACGAGGATGATATCGCGCTGAAACAGCGCCAGGCCCTGATCGGCACGCTGTTGGGACTGGCCGGGTCGGCTGTCTTCCTGGGCGGGAAGGTCTGGATTGTTGTCGTGACCATCTCCGGCGCATTCTCGCTCGGGCAGATGACCATGCTCATCGGTCTGCTGAAACAGGGACAGGCCGCGGTGAATAATGTCCTGTCCGCCTTCTCGGGCACCTATGAGGATGTGCTCTATGTGACCAATCTCTATGCGCTGCTCGATACGGCCTCGACCCGCGCTGATGGGCGGGCTGTATCCGGTCCGTACCCCGGTGATGGTCTGCGCTTCGAGAATGTGTCCTATCGCTATCCCGGCCAGAAGCGTCAGGCCTTGGACTCGGTCAGCTTCCATCTCAAGCCGGGCTTGCGTATGGGCATTGTCGGCGCAAACGGGTCGGGCAAGACGACGCTGGTCAAACTCGCAACTGGGCTCTACGCGCCGGATGCGGGGCGGGTAACGCTGGATGGTCTCGACTTGGCGGACTGGCAGCCCGCCGCCCTGTGTCGTCGCATGGGTGTGCTGTTCCAGCCCCATGTGAACTACAAGCTTTCGCTCCGCGACAATATCCTAGCCGGTGTCGGTTGGCGGGATGCTAAAGACGAACAGATTGAGGCCGCCCTCGATGCCGGGCTTGTGCGCAGCGTGGTGGAGGATGTGCCCGGCGGTCTGGAGGCGCGTTTGTCCAAGCGATTCCCGGAAGGTGTCGAGCTTTCGGGCGGTCAATGGCAGCGGCTGGCGATGGCCCGGGCGCTGGTCAATGACACGGCCGATATCCTGATACTCGATGAACCGACAGCAGCTCTCGACCCGGCCGCTGAAGCCGCGTTCCTCGGTGAACAACGCCCCGGTCAGTCTCTCATCCTCATATCTCACCGCCTGTCAAACTTGCGTGGAGCAGACAGTATTCTGGTTCTGGATAAGGGGCGGGTCGCCGCGTCAGGCGATCATGACAGCTTGATGGCGGCTGGCGGGCTGTATGCAGAGCTCTTCGACCTGCAGGCGGAAGCCTATCGTTGAAGCGCGCCGCTATTCAAAGAAGGTCGAGGTAAACACGCTGTCGGAATGTGCGGCAGCATAGTCTCGAACTTCCGCAAAGCGGGCCGCCCATTCCTGTGCCGTGAGCCCTCCGAATCGCCGTTTCGGCTCGACCTCGGCGAGAATAGCGAGGAGTTTTGCGCTGTCCTGGGCGACCCTGACCGCCGAGAGGCGGCGCGGCTGCGGTTCGTATCCATCATGACCGTGGTAATCAGCCTGCACAAGAAGGGGCACAGCCATCTCCGCCTCCGCGCTTTCATCCAGCCAGCGTGCCAACTCCCACAGCCCCCTACCGGAACCATCCATCAGATAATGTGACCGGGTCAGGTCGGCGAGAGTATAGGTTCGACCCATGAATACCTCTTGCTTCGAGAGGCCCGAAAGCCTTTGCGGTCAGGCGGCCCTGGATGCCGGGAGCTATTACCCTCCACGAACAGACGCGGCTTTGAAGCCGCACGCCGCGGAATATCGGCATTTCGCTCATCCCGGAAATTCTGCGGTTTGTCGAAAAATTGTCGTTCATCGCCCTTGCTTCGCGGTGGATCGAATAGCGCTGTCCGGCCTGACGCTCGCCCCGTAGTCCCATCCGATGCGCATGTGCGCTTTGTATCGAGCATGTGGCTTCCACATGCGAGGGGACCTTCAAGCCGGGGAGTAAATCGGCATGAAAAATCAGACACTCAGATCAATTCGCAGCGGCTTTGGCCGATCCGCGCTTTTGGGGGCGACGATGCTGGCAGGCCTGGCCGCAGCTTCGGCGCCGGCCATGGCGCAGGACGAAGCCACTTCGGGTGACGATGTCATCGTCATCACTGGTTCGCGCATTGCGCGTCAGGACTATGTTGCAGACAGCCCGCTGGTTTCGGTGAGCGGTGACCAGATCGTCGCCAACGCCGACATCACGCTGGACACCTATCTCAACACGCTTCCGCAGGTGAACCCGGCTGGCACGACCACGTCCAACAACCCGGGCAATGGCGGCCAGGCCAATGTCGACTTGCGCGGTTTCGGCGCCAACCGGAATATCGTTCTGGTGGACGGTCGTCGGGCCATGCCGTCCAGCGCGGGGCTGACGGTTGACCTGAACACGATCCCGGCCGCCCTGATCGAACGCCTTGAAGTGGCAACGGGTGGGGCCGGTGCCGTTTATGGTGCTGACGCCGTGGCCGGCGCGGTGAACGTCATCCTGCAGGATGATTTCGAAGGGGTGGACCTGCGTGCGACCTATGAGAACTCGACCGAGTACTGGGACGCCGAGGAATATGGTGTCTCCCTGGT
This sequence comes from Maricaulis sp., assembly GCA_002694345.1. Lineage (GTDB taxonomy): Bacteria > Pseudomonadota > Alphaproteobacteria > Caulobacterales > Maricaulaceae > Maricaulis. The sequence goes on along the minus strand of NZLV01000112.1, from coordinate 2,545 downwards.
CGTGGGTGGTAACTTCGACGATGATCGCGGTAATGCCGTGCTCGCCTTCGATCGCTCTGTCCGTCAGGGCATGATCAAGAGCCAGCGTCCTTTCGCGGAACAAGCGACGGCCACGACGAGCTTCTTCCCGGCCGGCTCCCTCTTGTTCGGTGCGGCTAACGGCCCGACCGAGGCGTCTGTCGATGCGGTCTTTGCCAGCTATGGTGTGGACCCGGCAGATGTCAGCGCAGGTAACCGTTTCGGCTTCAACCTGGACGGTACGCTTTTTTCGGCGGGGATTTTCAACCACCCGTCCGACGTCGTGAACTTCCGTTATGACATCGACGGCAACGTCAATCAGAACATTTTCCCTGACGCCTATTCCTACAACTTCGACTTCGTGAACCTGCTCACCCTGCCGATGGAGCGCGACAGCTTCATGGCACGGGCGAACTACGAGCTCGACAATGGCGTCAATGTGTTCGGCAACGTGTCCTGGACGGAATACTCTTCCGCGTCTGCTCTGGCGCCGACCCCGATCCCGACCGTCAGCATTCGGGCACCGGGTGAGAACACCCCGACCCAAGCCGTGTCCGCGCTGGTCGAGCCGGGCCGCACCGTGTCCTTCCAGCTGATCATCCCGACCACAAACCCGTTCATCCCGACCGACCTGGCCAGCATCCTGGCAAGCCGGACCGGCGATGACCCGAATCTGGTCGGTTCCGGTGCCACCGAACCCTTCCTGATGCGCCAGCGGACCCTGTCTGCCGGTCTGCGTCAGTCGAATTTCGAGAACACCGTTACCAACTACACCTTCGGTGCTGACGGCCCGATCGGTGACAGTGACTGGACCTGGCACGCCTATGTGTCGCGCGGTGACACGGAGATCGAGCGGAACCAGGAAGGCAATATCGACACGGATCGTCTCCAGATCCTGCTCGAGGCCGCTGATGGCGGTGACAGCATCTGTGCCGGCGGTTTCAATCCGTTCGGTCGCCAGCCGCTGTCTGCTGAGTGTGTGTCCTATCTGCAGGTCGCCACGAGCGCCTCGACCGAGTTCTCCCAGACTGTCGGTCAGGTTTATGTGGCAGGTGACGCCTTCGACATGCCGGCCGGTCCGGTGTCGCTGGTTCTTGGTGCCGAATATCGCGGTTTCGAGTTCGATTTCGATCCGGGTGCAGGCGGTGGGCCGATCTCCGGCTTCAACGCTCAAAGTCCGAACTCCGGTACGAACAGCTTCGAAGATATTTTCGCCGAAGCCCTGATCCCGCTGGCAAGTGATGATGCACCCTTCGGTCCGGTTGATCTGAGCCTGGGCTATCGCGTTTCGCGCAGCGAGTTCCGTGATGGCATCACGGGCGATACCGGCGGATCCAATGATCCGGCCTACAAGGCTGAACTGAGCTGGGAACCGCTCGACTATGCGCGTATCCGGGCGTCCTATCAGCATTCCGTTCGGGCACCAAACTTCGGTGAACTGTTCGGTGGCGGCGGCGGCGCTCCGCAATATTTCGATCCGTGCTCCATTACCGGCGTTCAGCGCTCTGGCACCGACGCAACTGATATGCGGGCGCTGTGTGCCGCAACAGGCGTGGCCTCTCCGGATGCCTATGTGCAGACGCCTGGCACTCAGGCCTCCGTCAGCACAACGGGTAATACCGCATTGGATCCGGAATCGGCTGACACCTTCACCATCGGTGCAGTGTTCTCCTCTCCGGTGTCCAACCGTTGGCTGGACCGTTTCCAGGGTACGGTTGACTACTGGCGGATCGATATCTCGTCGCCGATCCTGGCACCGGGCGTGAACCAGCTGATTGCCGATTGCTATAACTACTATGGCACCAATCCGACCTATGATGTGAACCGCGACTCCTGTGAAGGTATTGTTCGCTTCGGCGGCGATATCCTCGGCATCAACTATGTCAACGATCCGAACGGGAATTTCCCGGGCGTGAACGGGGGCTCGCAGCAGGCTTCCGGTATCGATATTGCCCTGGGTTGGGGCTTTGACCCGGAATGGCTTGGTGCTCCGTCCTGGACAGGCAGTGTCACAACCAGCCTGATGCTCACTCATTTGATGGAGTGGCGTCAGCAGGATCTTGACAGCCTGCCGGAACTGGATTTCGCGGGCACCGTGTCCTTCTTCGGTGAAGGTCTCGGGACGTCTTTCCCGGAATGGAAAGCCGTCTGGAACACGCGTTGGAGTGTGTCGGACTTCGATATCGATCTGCGGGCCCAGTACATCGCCTCGATGGACAACCGTGCCAGCGTGATCTTCCCGGTCGAGACCAGCTTCACCGGTACGGACGCAGTCTGGTACTGGGACCTGGCGGGTACCTGGAACGTCACCGAGAATGCTTCGATCCGTCTCGGCGTAAACAACCTGTTCGACGAACAGCCGCCGGAATACGCACCGAACGTTCAGTCCGGTACCGATCCGTCGCTGTATGACGTTGTCGGCCGCCGTGTCTTCGGTCAGATCGCTCTGCGCTACTGATTAAGTGGGGACGGGCCGCCCGGCTTTGGCCGGGGCGCCGCCGGTACCGGAAGGGGGGGGGGGGCCAGG
>NZLV01000111.1 GCA_002694345.1 Maricaulis sp. | reverse complement strand
TCCCCCGGACAAGCCGGGGGATGACGGTGAATTTGGAAGGGTGGAGAGCCCCATGTCTCCCAGTCGCGCACACCCCTTCTCCCCCACCGGGGAGAAGGTGCCCCGAAGGGGCGGATGAGGGGCAGCCGCGCAGCGGCCACCAAATGACTCCCCAATAGCGTCCTGACGGACGCGCCCCTCACCCCTCGCTCCGCTCGGACCTCTCCCCAATAGGGGAGAGGTGATGCCCCCTCACTCACCCTGGAAGGCACCCCCAAAACCCTGCGACACCCCACCACATCCCCGTCTTCCCCAATTTCTGTCACAACAGAAATAACGAAATGGAGGCCGATATGCCTGACACAACTACCGCCGGACACCCCATCCAGATCATCCGCCCGAGCCTGGCCTGGGTCACGGCTTGCGGAGCCAGTGGTCTCGCCTTGGTCGCCAGTTTCGGCCTTGCGAGCTTTGTTGACACAGGCGCCGATGTCCGGAGCGTCATCGAATTCGTGGCCGCGCTTCTGCCGGCCAGTCTCTTCTTCGCGATCTTCATCGGCTTCTACACACTGGTCCCGACCCTGGCCGCCGCCTGGCTGATGCACGCCCTGCGCTGGCGCGCCGTCTGGATCAGCGCCCTTTTGGGCGGCCTGACCGGAGCCGCCATGCTCCAGGTCTTCAATCTGCCGTTGGCCTACGGCGTCGAAGGGATCTGGATCACAGGCCTCTTCACCGGCGTCGGCCTGATCGGCGGCGCGGTGTATCGGCTGGTGGCGGGGCGGGCTGCTTGATGACGTTGGAAGAGGCCTACGAAGCCGACAGGCGCGGTCTCACGGCCTGGCTCTTGTCGAGCACGTGCATCGGCTGCCTTGTGGCCCTGCCATTCATCGGCCTCGCCTTCCTGTCCGATCCCCGGCTGTCGACGGTCCCTTACATCTTGCTCCTCCTTGTCTACGCAGTGGTTGGCACATTGATGATGACAGGTCTGCCTGCTGCCCTGCTGGTCGGCCTGGTCCGGCAAACGCGCCTGGTGCGCGGCGTCGCCGATGCAGGTCTGTCCGCCCTGGTCACATGTCTGATTGCAGCCGTCCTGACCGGAGGCTCCCCGATCGCCCTCATTCTCGGACTTCTCGGCGCCTTGGGCGGCTTACTCTACTGGCTCTTCGCCGGTCGTCCCCAGCCCCAATACTGAACCCCCGCTTGCCCCAACCCGCGCACAGCGCTAAGCCGTGCGGCTTCACACAGAGCCAAGGCTTGCCCCGATGACCAAAGTCCGTTTTGCGCCGAGCCCGACCGGGAAACTCCATGTCGGCAATGTTCGCACCGCGATCTTCAACTATCTCTTCGCGCGCAAGGCTGGCGGGCAATTCCTGCTGCGGATCGACGATACCGATGTCGAGCGTTCCACGCAGGCCTTCGAAGACGGGATCCGCGCCGATCTGACCTGGCTGGGGATTTCCTGGGACGACACCTTCAAACAGTCCGACCGGTTCGACGTCTACGGCCAGGCGGCGGAAAAGCTCAAGGAAATGGGTCTTCTCTATGCCTGCTATGAGACGGGTGAAGAGCTGGACCGCAAGCGCCGCCTGCAAATGGCCAATGGCCGGCCGCCGGTCTATGACCGCGCCGCCCTGTCGCTGACGGATGAAGAGAAGGCCGCGCTGGAAGCGGAAGGCCGCAAGCCGCATTGGCGCTTCAAACTCTCCGGCAATCCGGTCAGCTGGGACGATATGGTGCGCGGTCCGGTGACGATCGAGACCTCCTCGCTCTCCGACCCGATCCTGATCCGCGAGGACGGCTCCTATCTCTACACCCTGCCCAGCGTGGTGGATGATATCGAGGCCGGTATCACCCACATCATCCGCGGCGAGGACCACACCACCAATTCCGGCGCCCAGATCGAGATCTTCGTGGCGCTGGGCGGCACCGCCCCGCAATTCGGTCACCAGGCCCTTCTGGTCGGCGCCGATGGCGGCAAGCTGTCCAAGCGGATGGGCTCGCTGGGTATACAGGAGCTGCGCGATGAGGACGGTCTGGAGCCGATGGCGATCATGTCGCTCCTGGCCAAGATCGGCACCTCCGATCCGGTCGACGCCTTTGGCGATATCGACGGTCTGCTGGAGGGTTTTGACCTGGGCAAGCTGTCCCGCTCGCCGGCCCGTTTCGATCCGGAAGAATTGAAGCGCGTGAACGCCAAACTCCTGCACTCCATGAGCTATGAGACGGCCCAGCCGAAGCTGGCTGCTCTGGATGCTGATGGCGGTGAAGCCTTCTGGAATGCGGTCCGCCCCAATCTGGAAACCCTGGCCGATGCCAAGGCCTGGGCCCAGCTGGTTGCCGGTCCGGTCACGCCGGTGATCGAAGAGGCTGATTATGCAGAAGCCGCCGCCCGGCACCTGCCCGAGGGCGAGCTGACCGGCGAGAGCTGGGGTGAATGGACGAATGCGCTGAAAGAGGCGACGGGCCGCAAGGGCAAGCAGCTCTTCATGCCGCTGCGCCTCATGCTGACCGGCGAGCCGCGCGGACCGGAAATGGCCGTCCTCCTGCCGCTCCTGGGCCGTGAGACCGTGCTGAAACGCCTCAAGGGCGAAACGGCCTGATCCAGCTAAAGCTCTGATCTGACATGTAAAAGGACGATCCTGTCGTGGGGTCGTCCTTTTTCTTTGTCGCAACTGCTTGTCGTTTTGTCAGGTTGTCTTGACATCGCCATCTGGAAATGTCAGGTTGACCTTACAAAATGTCATGGATGGTTGATGGAGAAACCCATGTTCACCTGCAAGCAAGTCACCCCCTTGGTCGGAGCCATCATCGCGCTCAGCACGGCACTGGCGGCAGTCGCAGGCGGTCTGTCTGCGCAGCCGGATCGCGCCCCGTCGGCCATGGCTGCTGAGATGGAGTCCGCACAATGAGCGATGTGAACCGCCGCTATGTGAAGCATTTCACCCTGGCCATGATCGCCTATGCGCTGGTCCTGGTCGGTTCGATCATGGCCATCCGGAATGGCGAGCTCTCCGGCTGGTCCGCCGGTCTGGCCTCGCTCACCCCGCTGATCCCCGCGCTCTACGCGCTCAAGGCCTTCATCCAGCGCTATAAATCCCTCGACGAGTTCCAGCAGCGTATCACTTCCGAGGCTCTGCTCTGGGCGACGGGCATCGTTGGCTTTGCCGCCTTCGGCTACGGCTTCCTGGAAGGCGCCGTCGAGGTGCCCACGATCAGCCTGCTCTGGGTCATGCCGGCGATCTGCGGTGTCTTCGGATGCGCCCAGGGCGTGCTCTACTGGCAGGCCGAGCGATGAGAAACCGCCTCCGCGTCCTGCGGGCCGAGCGCCGCTGGAGCCAGGCCGAGCTGGGAGACCGCGTCGGCGTCTCCCGCCAGGCCATCAATGCCGTGGAAACCGGCAAGCACGACCCGTCGCTCACCCTGGCCTTCGCCCTGGCCGATGCGTTCGAGCTGAAGATCGAGGACGTCTTCGATCCGAAGGGGGAGGAGTAGGGCGGTCCGGCCCTCCTTCTCCCCGGTGGGGGAGAAGGGGTTACTCCCCCATCATCTCCACCAGATGCGCAATGGCCGCCTCCGGCTCATCCACAAGGTCGAGATGGTCGGCCAGGCTTTGCGGCGTGAAGCCTTCGCGGACCGTGTGGTTGATCAGGTCAATGATCGGTCCCCAGAAACCGACCGTGTTGAGGAATACGATCGGCTTGTCGTGCAGGCCCAGCTGTTGGCGCGAGACCACGTCGAACACTTCCTCCAGCGTGCCAGTGCCACCGGGCAGGATGATGTAGGCGTCCGATTCCTCGATCAGCTGCTTCTTGCGCGTGCTCATCGAGTCGACGATGCGCACCTCCACCCGGTCCAGATGCCCTTCGCGGGCGATCAGGAAGTCCGGGATGATCCCCAGCACGCTGCCGCCCTGTTCGGCCGCTGCCGAGGCAGAGGCGCCCATCAGGCCGACATCCCCGCCGCCATAGACCAGTCGGCAGCCCGATTGCGCGATCGCGGTGCCGACCCGGCGGGCGGCATCAAAATATTCCGGCCGTTCACCCATGCGTGAACCGCAAAAGACACCGATCGACCTTACTTTCGCCATCTGACATCGCCCATATTTGCTTTATCGGGACAGGATGGTATTCGCCGAAGCCTGTCGGCGCGAGGCTTGCATCCAGCAGCAATATGCTGGAGGACATGTCCCGCTCTGGCGGACCGATGACTGGAGGCCTGACATGACCGCAACGCGGTCCTTTATCATTGCCGCTGCCCTGGCTGCGCTGGCGATCGCTGCGGCGCTCGCCTTCATCATGTACCGGCCTGCTGCGCCTGACGCAGCGGAAAGCCCGTCCCTGTCCGAAACAGAAACACCGGCGGAACTGCCGGGTACGGCGCCGGCCGCGATGATCGCGCCGCCCGTGTTCGACATTGTCCGCGTCGCTCCGGTCGGCTCTGCCGTCACCGCCGGTCGCGGTGAACCGGGCGCCACGATCCAGCTTCTCGCCGATGGCGAACCGCTTTTCTTCACCGATGAGGATGGCCAGCGCGCCGACACGCAGCTGATCAATGAGCGCGGTGAGTGGGTGATCATCCCCGACGAGCCGCTGCCCTCCGGCGCGATCGAGCTGTCTTTGCGCATGGTGGCCCCGGATGGTCGCGAAATGCTCTCCGAACAGGTGGTCGTCGTGTCCATTCCGGAACAGCGCGGCCCGACCCCGTTGGTCGTGGTTGGCCGCCCGGGTGAAGCCAGCCGTGTCTGGCAATGCCCGTCCTGCCTGGATGCGGAAATGGGTTCGCTGGTGCTGGAGACCGTCGATTATGACGCCACCGGTGCCGTGATCTTCTCCGGCCGCGCCGATACCGGCACCACGGTCCGTGTCTTCGCCAATGGCGCCCTGGTCGGTGAAACCAGTGTCGGCCGTGACGGCCGCTGGAACCTCCAGGCCGGCTCCCTGCTGGCACCGGGCGTCTATGACCTGCAGATCGACCAGGTCGACCCGGACGGCAATGTCTCCGCCGTCATCGTCCTGCCCTTCGAACGCGTCGCGCCGGAAGCGCTCAATCTGGGTCCCGACTCGGTCGTGGTCCAGCCGGGCAATTCGCTGTGGCGCCTGGCCCGCCGTCTCTACGGTGAAGGCGTCCAGTATACGGTCATCTACGAAGCCAATCGCGACCAGATCCGTGACCCCAACCTGATCTATCCCGGCCAGGTCCTCCAAGCGCCGTCGGACGATCAGGGCTAAAGCACCCAGCGAAGGCTGATACACCCTCTCCCCCGGGGAGAGGGTGTCGTACATCCCGGCATGACTGCGATGCGGGGAAGAAAGCACCCACCCACTGGCACAATCCT
>NZLV01000110.1 GCA_002694345.1 Maricaulis sp. | reverse complement strand
GGCGGTCACGATGGCACCAAGGCGGCGCGCCGTGGCGATGGCCTGCAGGCCGGCAACGCCGACGCCCATGATGAAGGTCTTGGCCGGGGCGACCGTGCCGGCGGCCGTCATCATCATCGGGAAGGCGCGGCCATAAAGCTCGGCCGCTTCGATGACGGAGCGGTATCCGGCGAGGTTGGCTTGCGACGACAGGGCGTCCATGGCCTGGGCGCGCGTGATCCGCGGCACGAATTCCATGGCCAGGGCATCAATCCCGGCCTTGGCGAGGGCGTCCGCCTTTTCGGCATTGCCGTGCGGCTCGAGATGGCAGACGAGCAGGACGCCCTTCAGCTTGGCCAGCGTCGCCTCGTCCGGGCTGCGCACGCCGAACAGGGCTTCCGCGCCTTTCAGGGTCGCCGCCGCGGTGCCGATCTTGGCACCGGCTTCGGCGAAGGCCTCGTCGGGAATCGCCGCCGTCAGGCCGGCGCCCTTTTCGATGGCGACTTCATGGCCTGCCGCGACGAATTTCTTCACGGTCTCAGGAGTGGCCGCCACGCGGGTCTCGCCCGCATGCCGTTCTTTCAAAATTGCAATTCGCATGTCCGTCCCGCCAAGTTTCGGCTGTTTTGCCGGGAGGATGCTTGAATTCACCCCTCAGGAAAAGCCCTGAAGAACAAAATCTTTGTGCAGTGCAGTATTTATTGCCGAATGACGTGCGCCAAACGTGCGGGAAAATCAGCCTGCGAGGGCCATTCCTGCCAGTTGGGCAATGCCGCCGCAGATCAGCGTGAAGACGAACAGGCCGCCCACGGTGACATACCAGGCCGTCGACATCTTCAGCAGAAGGCCGCCAATGATGCTGACAACCGTGGTCGCGATCAGGGCGCCGATCCAGTCCATGCCGACCGCGAAAATCAGGGTCAGCAGGAGAACCGTCAGGACCGTCAGCAGACCGCCCCAGGTCGAAACGGCCATGAAACCGTCGAAAGTGGCCTTCTGGTGCGCGATATCCATTTCACCACGAACGTGATCTGCCGCCATGTCTGCAACCCCTGTCGTCAAAGATGCGATTTGCAGGGAGCGGATAGCACGGGTCGCCGCACCCGCCAAGATGCCTGACTGCCGCACGGGTGACAGGTGTCATCTTTATTGGATGACCCCGGTTTCTGATGCCCGGGCCCGGACGATGACAGATTGCTCCCAACACAGTTCAGGAGACGTCTCATGTCCGACACACTCACGGCCCAGATCCGCGCCGAAAAACACCGCTACTTCCTGCAGGCCGGAGGCGGGATCGCCCTGCCGGTGGCCGGCGCCATCTACTGGATCGGCCTGGCCATTGCCTCGCGCTATCTCGACCCGGCCAACTGGGCCTTCATCGCGGCCGTCTTCTCCGGCGCGATCTTCCCGCTGGGCCTTCTGCTCCAGAAACCGCTGGGCTCGCCCTTCATGAAAGCCAAGTCGCCCCTGGCGGGCGCGGGGATGATGGCCGTGGCCTCGATCAATCTGCTCTGGCCCATCCATGCGGTCATTTTCAACGCCGCCCCGGCCGCCGCCCCGCTGACCCTGGCCCTGGGCATGACGCTGCACTGGCCGGTGATCGCCTGGACCTATGGCAGTCGCGTCGCGATGGCGCACGGATTTGTCCGCGCAGCGGTCGTGAGCGTGCTGTGGTTTGCCCTGCCGGAGGGCCGGTTCGATATCCTGCCGCTGGCCGTGGCCACGCTCTATCTGCTCGCTGCCGCCGGAATGCGGTGGGAAATCGTGCGCTTGCGCCGTAAGAAGGAGCCCACCGTCACGCATCAAGCAGAGGCCCTTGCGTAACCATGAGTTCGCCGGAACCGGGATATCGCCGCTGGCTGCGGCTGGCTTCGCCCAACCAGCCCTGGCTCTATCTGATCTATCTCGTCCTGTATTTCCTGCCCTGGTTCTACCAGACGCCGGAACGGACGGACCTGGTCTCCGGCCTGCTCGCCATCGGCCTGTTCCTGGCCCTGTTCCTGGTCGCCATGCTCCGGCGCGACTGGACGGCCCTGCCGGCCGCCGCCGGGATCATGGTGACGGGTTTCGTGCTGATGCCGGCCAATCCCGGTGCCGCCGTCCTGTTGATGTATGCCGCGGCCATGATTGCCCGCATGCGCTCACGGCGGCTGATGCTGACCGGGATCGGCCTCTGGGCGGCGGGTGTGGTGAGCGGCACGCTGCTGCTGGGCCTGCCCCTGGTCTATCCGGCCGGCTTCCTGGCTTTCGGGGGTCTGGTCGCTGCCGCCACGGCCTGGTCGGCCCATCGTGAGGACCGCGATGCGGAACAGGAAGAGCGCCAGGCCCGGGCTGCTGCCGTCGCCGTGGAAGCGGAACGCCAGCGCATTGCCCGCGATCTGCACGATCTGCTCGGCCACACCCTGTCCGTGGTGACCCTGAAATCGGAGATCGCCCAGCGCCTGTTCGACACCGACCCGGAACGTGCGCGTCATGAGCTGGGCGAGATCGAGAGCATTTCCCGTTCCGCCCTCGGCGAGGTCCGCGAAGCCGTCACCGGATTGCGGCGCCGGGCCTTTGCCGATGTCGCTGCGGAAACCGCGGACCGCTTGCGCTCGGCCGGGCTGGATGTCGCGCTGGATATCGAACCGGCGGAGGATCTGCCCGATCCGGTACAGCAGGCCCTGGCCATGCTGCTGCGCGAAGGGGCGACCAATATCCTGCGTCATGCCCGGGCCAGCCGGGTGGAAATCCGCCTTCTGCGTCCGGCGGGCCGGGTGGAGTGCCAGGTGCTGGATGACGGGCAGGGGGGTGTGCACTATGCCGGGCGGGGCCTGGACGGATTGCGCGACCGCCTCGCCGAAGCCGGGCTGGACCTCACCCTGGGGGACGGGCTGGATGGACAGGGCGGGTCGCTGACGGCGAGCCCGAAGACCGGAGACCCGACTGCATGATCCGCCTCGTGATTGCCGAAGACCAGACCATGCTGCGCGATGCCCTGGCGACCTTGTTGTCGCTGGAAAGTGATATCGAGATTTGCGGCAGTGCGGCCGGTGGCCGCGAGGCGCTCGACCTGGTGCGCCGGCATACACCCGATGTCCTGCTCACCGATATCGAGATGCCCGGCCTGACCGGCCTGGAACTGGCGGCCCAGATCAAGCGGGATGGACTGCCCACGCGCACGCTGATCGTCACCATGTTCGACCGGCCCGGCTATCTGCGCCGCGCGCTGGAAGCCGGGGTCAGCGGCTATCTGCTCAAGGATACGCCCTCTACCGAACTGGCTGCCGCCGTCCGGCGGATCGCAACGGGCGAGCGCGTGCTGGCGCCGGGATTGGCCGAACAGGCCTGGAGTGCCGAGGATCCGCTCACCGATACCGAACGCCGCCTGCTGCGTCTGGCCGAGGCGGGCATGGACAGTCCGGCGATTGCCGAGGCCGAGGGCCTGGCCCGTGGCACGGTGCGCAATTATCTCCACAGCGCCATTTCCAAGCTCGGGGCCGCGAACCGGATCGAAGCAGCCCGTCTGGCCCGTGAACGCGGCTGGTTGTGAGGCGCGCCATCACTTGCTAAGCGTTCTCATGAGTGGGAGTGCTGTCATGAAAATACCCTTCGCCCTCTGGTCGGCTGTCCTCGCCCTGGCGGCCTATGGCGCCATGGTCGCCCTGGCCTATCGGGATTTCGGGTATGTGGATCCGGTCTGGGACAAGGCTGCCCTGATCGGCGGCATCTGGATCGGCCTGGTCATTCTGGTCGGCGTGATCTCCGCCATCCGCAAGGCTTTCACCTCACGGCCGGCCGACATCCCCGTGGATGTGGCGCAGGAACTCGACAATCATCCCGAATAGACCGGCGGTGCGTCAGGCACCCCAGCCCGGACCGGTGAGCACTTCCAGTGCGGCCCCGACCGCGATCGGCTGATCCAGGATCAGGTGGTGCTGGGCGTCGGGGATCGACACCATGGTCGTTTCCGGACCGAACACCTCGCGCATGAAATCCCAGATCTCGTCGGTGACCAGCAGGGACTGGGCGCCGCGGAACAGGGCCACCCGGGTCTTCAGCCCGCCCACCAGGTCGGCGGGGGCCGGACGGTCATAATCCATCTTGTCCCAGAGCTTGGGATC
>NZLV01000109.1 GCA_002694345.1 Maricaulis sp. | reverse complement strand
GGGTCAGTCCGGCCTTCCAAGACGCTGCGTTCCCCCAACACCCCCGACCTGACCGGGCCGGGCCTCGAGTGGTGATGAGGCGAGAGGGAGACTAAGCGAGGCAGTTGGGGGTGGGGATAAGTTCTCTTTTGTCCGCTTGCGCGGACGCCCCCTCACCCGGCGCTACGCGCCACCTTCATCGCGTCAGACAGTCCCCCGGACTGTCTTTGGGCTCTTCAGCCCGCAAGGGGAGAGGGAGTTTCCACCGAGCTCTACGTCCTCCTTCTCCCCTCGCGGGAGAAGGTGCCCCCCGGATCCGGCCGACGGCCGGTCCAGGACAGGCTCCGGGGCGGATGAGGGGGCAGCGCGAAGCACAAAAAAAGCCCCGGCTGTTTCCAGCCGGGGCAGGCATGCCGAGTGGGCATGTGAGTGTGGTTGTTGGGTTGAAGGATCAGCGGTAGCCGCCGACACCACCGTCCAGCATGAGGGTCATGGAGACCGACTGGCGGCGTTCGCGTTCGATTTCGCGGCGCATGCGCTCGGTATAGTGCTCTTCGCGGCGCATGAAGACGAGCTTCACGCCCGGACCATGGCGGCGCAGCAGGGAGCGCTCATTGCAATTGCGGCGCGGTTCCTGGGTCTGGCAGAAGAGACGCCCATCAGCGCCGTGGCGCAGGGCTTCACCCTTGCGGCACATGATGGTCGGGGCTTCCGACCAGTCGTATTCGCCATCCCGGATCCAACCGATCGTGGTCTGCATCGCGGTGCCCGCCATGCAGCGGTAGATCTCGCCTTCAAAGGCGCGGCCGACCCGCTCATCCGCATCAACGCGGGAGGCCGGATGCGGCGTGCCATTGTCGTCGACGCACACGGCGCGCACGACCCGCCATTCCTCGACCCAGCGCGAGCGCTCTTCCTCATACCATTCGTATTCGGCTTCTTCCTGGACACCGACCACATTAAGTCCGGTGATCGCGGTCGCAGCCGGCGGCGCCGTCATCGGGGTGTAGGAGCCACCCCCGATAAAGGTGACCGCGCCCGCGCCAGCGCGGCTTGACGCGCCCGCATTGGCCGTGGCGTTGGACGATGCATCGACATTGACGTTGGTATTCACATTGACCCGCGTCGAAACATTCACGCCGACATTGATATTGCCGCCATGAATATTGACGTTCGGCACATTCACCGTGTGCCCGCCGCCATGATCACAACAGGATGTCGGCGGGGGTGGCGGTTCACAACACTGTGCCGATGCGACCGCGGGAACGGTCACAAAAGCAATCGCGGCTCCCGCCAGGGCGAGAAAAGCGTGCCGGGCTGATACGCGCATGGGCTTGCTCCTTGGTCTTCGCCCCTTCTGTTGCAATCCGCGTACCGTTTCGCGTGCGAGGGGTTCGCGCGTCCGGAGAAAGCGCGTCCCCCCGGTTCCCGCCCGGCGGGTATGGCCCCGAACTTGAAATCCCGTCCCGCAACGCACCGGTCCGGAACAGGCCGGGTCAAACGGATGAATTTGGGAGCCCACGGGATGCGACATCCGCAAACACGAGCCCTGCATGCCTATTGGCAAACGCGCCGTCACGGCGGGGGCGCGCCCCTGCGGGCCGATATCGAGCCGCAGGATATCTCCGAGCTCCTCGGCTATGTCTTCATCCTGTGGCGGGCCGACAGCCAGCACCACCTGTTCCGTCTGGCCGGCACGCATTTGTGCGATCTCTATAAAAGAGAGTTCCGCGACCAGAATTTCCTGACCCTGTGGCGCGGCCATGACCGCACCCATGTCCACGCCTTGCTGGAAGCGTCCATTTCCGGGACATCCCCGGCCTCGATGATCGCCCGGGCCGTGTCGATGGATCAGCGCGAACTGCCGGTGGAGATCGCCCTCTTCCCGTTGCGCGGGCCGAGCGGCGAGATCGACCGGACGCTGGGCCTGTTCCAGCCGCTCGATTCGACCGAGGGCTTTCGCGGCCGTCCGGTGGTGCGCACCGCCCTTCAGGAGATCCATCCCCCGGCCCAGCCGGCGACGATATTCCCGGGCCTCGCCCAGCCCGGTGAAACCTGGGTACAACGCGTCGCAAACGATCAGTGATTGCAAGTCCTTCTTAACGCCTGCGCCCTAAATTCACCCGGAACAAGAAGGGTGATGCCATGCAGGATGAGCCTGGCCGTCTAGATCGCCGGAAGATCAAGATTGCAGCCCGGGGCTCGCAGGAGCGCCGGCGGCATGCCCGTGTCCCACTGCAGCTGCACGGCCGCTACTGGTCGGAAGCCACGGGCGAAAACGCCTGCCGTGTCATTGATATCTCGCCGGGTGGCGCGCGCGTCCTGTGCCGCATGCCGCCGCGCGAGGGCACCCGGATCGTCCTGATGATTCCCGGACTGGGACGCGTGGAGGGCCAGATTGTCCGCCGCGAAGGTCAGGAATTCTCGGTTTCCTTCCTCACAACAGCCCGCAAGCGCGACAAGCTGGCCGATGCCATTACCTGGCGCTTCAACAAGGACCGCCTGGGTCTGGAGGAAGACCGGGCCGCCCCGCGCAAGCCGGGACGCGGCCGGGCCCGCATTCTCCTGTCCGACGGCGTGGTCATCCAGGCCAATGTGATCGACGTTTCCGTCACCGGCGCCGGCTTTGAATGCCTCGAGCGCCCGCGTGTCGGGGAGCGTCTGCGTGTCGGTGAGATGTCAGGACGTGTGGCGCGGATTCTGGACAATGGCTTCGCGGTCGTGTTCGATCCTCCCGAGGCCAAAGCCAACGATCCTGAAGCAGCCTGATAAAAGCGCGTTTTCAACCCCCTTGCGGTCACGTTTTCTCATTACGGCCCAATTCTTGCCGTAGGTGAAAGCTAGACGTTAGAAGTTTGAGTGCGAAAGAGCCGTAAGAAATGCCTCGCGACGACGGAATCGCAATGTCCTGGTTTGTAAAAGTCGAAGGCCGTGTATACGGCCCCTATACGCCGCAGCAGATGCGCGCCTTTGTCACCGAAGGCCGGATCGCTGCGCATTCGCAAGTCTCCGCCGAACGGGATGGGGACTGGGCGCAAGCATCGGAAATTGATGAATTCCGAGAATGGCTTGGCGCATCCGAAGACCAGCCCAAACCGGAAAAGCGGGTGACGCCCGGCGCGCGGCCCGCCAATTTCGTGATCATCGCGGAATTGCAGCCGGAGATCGCCGGCGAGTTCCGCAATGCGCTCTCCGCCTATGGCGATCTGGAGCCGATCACGGGCAATACATGGCTGCTGCGCGGCCCGACGACGTCGGCCGTTCTGCGCAATGAACTCAGTCACATTCTGGGACGCGATGACAAATTGCTGATCATCGATGCGTCCCACGACCGGGCCGCCTGGTTCAATCTGGGCCGGGAAGCCGACCAGAATATCCGCGAGTTGTGGAGCCGCGCCCACTAGGCCCGGCCCACACCGCGTATTCCCTTTTCAGACTCAGTCGATGCGGCGCAGCTGCGTGCTGTGCTTCTGCCAGTTCTCGACATAATGGTCGGCCGAGGCACGGAGCATGGCTTCGGCGTCGGCATCCAGCGTTCGGATGACCCGGCCCGGCGAGCCGACCACCAGGGAATTGTCCGGGATTTCCTTGCCTTCGGTGATCAGGGCATGGGCGCCGATGATGCAGTTCTTCCCGATCTTCGCGCCATTGAGCACGGTCGAACCGATCCCGATCAGGGTGTTGTCCCCGATCGTGCAGCCATGAAGCATGACCTGGTGGCCCACGGTGACGCCCTCGCCGATCATCATCGGCCAGCCGATATCGGTGTGGAGCACCGACCCGTCCTGGATATTGGAATTGCGGCCGATCACGATCGGGTCGTTGTCGCCGCGCACAACCGCGCCATACCAGACGCTGGCGCCCTCCTCGAGGGTGACCCGGCCCATGACCTGGGCATCGGGTGCCACCCAGTATTTCCCCTCGCCCGGGGTTTGCGGCTCCGACTCACCCAATGCATACAAGGCCATTCCTGTCTCCCTCATTATTTTCGTGAATTATTCGCGACGCACTCGTTCAGAACTTCTTCACCGGGTTAGAATGAGACTGTAACCGCGATTCGAAGACAGATCGTCCCGTTTCGCATCGGATGCACCCTCAGGGAGGCCCCGGGTAGACGGCATGACCGCACCACGACCCAGCCCGCCAGGATCCGGCGCCACGCGCCCTGCACCCTTTGAGTGCTCCGAACTGTCCCTGCAGCCCCGTCTCTTTTCCGCCCCTCGCCGTCTGGCCGAGGGGTTTTTCATGTGTGGAGGTTCCAGCCATGGGTAAGCGTAACGTCAAACGTCGTCAGCGTGCCGGTGAGTTCAATACGGCGCACTATCAGGCCGAAGAGGACAAGGTCCGGGCCCTGTTCCCGGGGACCAACTGGAATCCTGACGAAAAGGAACCCATGCGCGACCAGCGTTTCGTCAAGAATGTGAAACCGCGCTCGGACGGTCAGGCCGCGCTCATGAAAGCGATCGACGACCACAACATGGTCATGGCGCTCGGGCCGGCCGGCACGGGCAAGACCTTCCTGGCCGTGGCAAAGGGGGTCGAGGCGCTCGAATCGGGCTCGGTCAGCCGCATCGTGCTGTCCCGTCCCGCGGTGGAAGCCGGCGAATCGATCGGCTTCCTGCCCGGCGCGATGGAAGAGAAGCTGGCTCCCTATCTGCGGCCGCTCTACGACGCGCTGGCCGACAGGCTCTCCCCGAAAAAGCTCAAACTCCTGATGGCGGAAGGCCTGATCGAGATCGCGCCGATCGGATACATGCGGGGCCGCACGCTGAACAATGCCTTCGTTGTCGTGGATGAGGCGCAGAACTGTACCTATACGCAGCTGAAAATGCTGCTGACCCGGCTGGGCTGGAACTCCACCATGGTGGTCACCGGCGACCCGGCCCAGTCCGACCTCCTGCCGGAGATGTCAGGTCTCGCCCAGATTGCCGAGAAGGTGGAGGCGCTCGACGACATCGCCGTCTGCCGCTTGCAGGCAAAGGACATCGTCCGCCACCCTCTGGTTGCGAGCATGCTGACTGTTCTCTAGACTTGTCGTCCGTCGATCCTGATCCGGAGCCCTGCCGGGCTCCGGATCGCCATCACACCGCACAAACCCATGCCCTATACCCGCAGTTTTGACCCCGAAGCGCGGCGATTCGAGACCCGCTTTCACGGCTTTGTCCCGGTCGAGGAGATCATCCAGAACTATATGGAGATGATCCAGTCGCCGGAATGGGGGCCGGATGTGGTGCGCCTCATCATCGTCGAATCAGGATCCGACCTGTCAGAGCTCACCATCGAGGTCTTCCAGACCACCTTCGTGAAACTGCTTGAGGACACGGCCGAGATCGCCGGTCCGCCCAACAAGAATGCCTGGGTGATCGAATCGGATGTGAACATGCCGATCGTGGAAACCTGGTCCCTGATGCCGCGGGCCAATGAGCTGGATGTGTTCGGCGTGTTCCGCACCCGTGCCGAAGCGCTGGCCTGGCTGGACAGCTAGGCTCAGTGGATCGTGACACCGGCCGGCGGCCGGTCGCGGCGGCGGTATTTCACCAGAATGCGCAAGGTGAGCGGATGCTCCCGTGACGGATCCAGGCCCAGCCGCAGCATCTCCGCGCGGGCCCGCTCCTGTTTGCGGCGCGAGCGCAGATACTGGATCGCCACGAAACCGCCGATCGCGACATAGGCGATGAATTGCGCCATCCCGTACCAGTTCGGCAGGAAGAGCCAGACGCCCAGGGCCGCCACGATGGAAAAGATGATGTCGACGGGCCAGCCTTCCGATGCGGTGAAAAAGGCCAGGACCGGGAAAATCCGCCGGTCGACCTCCCCTTCCGGGTCAATCTGTTCGAGCAGGGCCTCGAATTCGGCAGACTGGCGCGCATAGACCTGGTTGAGCGGCGTGTCCTCGGTGATCGGGTCGACATGCGGTGGCCGGTCCCGATTAAGAATCAGGCAGGCCCGCATCAGCCATTCCGCATCCTGCAGTCGGCCATGCCCGACAAATCCACTCATGCGCTACTCCGCGATCACCGAATCCAGCCAGGCCGCAGCCTGGGCCGGGGTCTGGCCATCCATGTCGACCTGCCGATTGGCCTCACGCATCATGGTTTCGTCAATCGCACCGATCAGCGGAGCCAGGGCGTGGGCGATGCCCGGCCGCTGTACCGCCTGCTGAGAGATCAGGATCACGGCATCATAGGGCG
>NZLV01000108.1 GCA_002694345.1 Maricaulis sp. | reverse complement strand
TGAGGCGCAGTCTGATCACGAAGCGCCGCCGGCGGTGGACGAAGTTCCGGTCTCTCTGATCGAGGCCCTGAGCCCTGAGCTGGGCCGGTTTTCCGTGACCAATTGGGTCATGCAGGGGCCGGATCAGTCGGCGGAATTCCAATTCGTGGTGGAGAGCAGTCCGGCGCTGGACGGGCAGGGCGTTCGCACGATCTGGCAGGTGGCAGAAACGTCCGCATTTTTCGGGGAGATCACGCGCAGCCTTGATCCCGATTCCGGTGAGCTGGTTCAGCTCTGGTACGCGGCGACAAGTGGGAACTGGTCGCAGACCCGGCGGACGGTGGATTTCCTCGAGGCCGGCTATGATGAAAGCTTTTCCGGCGAGGATTCCTTCGGCCCCTTCCAAGCCCGTGTCCGCACACGGCATGGTCCGGGCGGATACCGGTGGACGATCGAGCGTCGCTATGAAGGGACGGACTGGTTCGTCATCGACCGCGGAGAGGCGGTGCGACTGGAAGAGTGACGGGCGGATCCAGTCCGCCCGTCATCAGATCCGGATCAGCCGCGCGGGACGATCGTGTAGGTGACGGTTTCACCAATGGTCGGGTTTTCAGCTTCCCAGCTGTCGCCCAGATGCAGGTTTTCCTGCAGCGGCTGGCAGCCGCCTTCGCCGGTGGACCGCTGGACGCAGAGTTCCGAGCCTTCCAGCCACCAGCTGCCGCTGATGCCGATCGACGTGGAATAGGTGCCGTCCGCATTGAAATAGGTGGTGTATTCGCCTTGGCTGGTGGAGATGTGAAGCGCATTCTCGACCAGGGTGTCGGCCGCAGAGGCCTGCAGCAGCACAGCGGCTGCGATCGTCATAATCATCTGGATTTCCCCCTTGGAAATGACTGGATTTCGGGCCGACCGTTCTTGGTTTTCTCGCCTGACCCAGAATGAAGGCTAGGCTTTTCGCTTCGCCTTCTCAATGAAGAATTTCGCGAAATTCGCGTGACAGGAGAGCGCTAGCCCGCGGTGCGGCACTGGGTCTCCATCCGGGCGATCCACTCCGTGATCAGGGCGATGCCTTCCTCATGGCGGACGCTGCGTCCCAATTCCGGCATCAAAGAGCCCGGGTCCGTGATTTCCAGCCGATAGACCAGGATCGATTCTTCGGGATGGCCGGGCTGGATGCCGAAGCGCCGTCCGCCGGTGCCGCCCCCTGCCGCGATGGGCAGTTTGCACAGGCCCAGATTGGGTCCCTCCGGGGCGTCCGCATTGAGGTGCAGTCCGGATGTGTCGGCGGGGCCGACCGGATTGTGGCAATGCGCGCAATTGATATCGAGATAGGAGCGCGCCCGGTCGTTCAGCGCAGCCGCGGTGTCGGTATAGACCGCCGCCTGAGGCGCCTGCTCGATGGCCGGCAGTCCTTCCAGATAGCCGGCCTCGCTGAGGGCGACGAGCTGGTTTTGCGAACCGGCGGCATAGGCATAGTCGCGGTTGATGTGCCGGGCGGCCGGTCCGATCGGTTGGATCTGCCGCGTCGTATTGTTGATGGCATGGCAGCCGGCACACTGATTGGCATTGGGCACGGCATAGGGCAGGGGCTGCCGGCCGCCGTCCTCGCTCACCAGGGTGAGATGTTGCAAGTCGCCCGCCCGCTGGAGCACAGCGTCGGTTTGCGCCTCGTTCCAGATATAGGGCAGGGCCACCCAGCCGGTTTCCCGGTGGACGAGAACCCGGGTCTCCACCAGCCGGATGTCCGCCAGGTCCAGGCCGTCGGCCCGCCATCCCGGCGCCTGCGTCGTGGTCTGCAGGACTTCGTCCGCTGCCTCGCCGCGGGGATAGTAGAAGGTTTTCGTGATGACGGTCCCGACCGGGAAGTCGAGGACTTCGCCTTCGCGATATCCGGCCGCGACCCCGTCCGGCATCCAGATCGTGCGTTGCTTGTGTGCATAATCCGAAAAGAGCGGCGTATTGAGGTCATAGGGCAGAACACCCTCGGAGAGGGTCAGTGTCCGGCCATTGGAGATCATCATGCCCCAATCGCTCAGCGCCGGCGGATTGCCCTCGGCGATGAAGGATGGGCGGGCCGTCTGCTGGCCGCCGCAGGCCACCAGCAGAAGCGCGCACAGCGCCGGCAGCCAGCGCATCACGGATTGGCCAGTGCCAGCTCGACCGCGGGAAGCGGATCCAGAGAGCACTGATGCGCTTCGGTGACGATGGACGGATTGGCATAGCCGTTGGGGCCATCTGCATTGACCAGGCCGGCCTCGCCATTCTCGAGGCAGATCCGGAGCTCCGCCGGCATCACGCCATCGACTTCCTTGGAGGCGTCATAATACCCGTCCCACAACACGTCGGGCATCCGGCCCAGCGGGCCCGCGACGACGAGTTTCAGGCCCTGAAGGTCAAGCCCGTCCGGATTGTTGCCACCGCCCGAGAAGGCATTGCCATGGATATGGATGCCTTCGGGGTAGGGATCGAAGTCCTGCTGCACTGCATAGTCCGAATAACCGGTGGAGTGCAGCGAGGAGATGATGATGTTGGCGGTGCGGTTGTCGGAGATCTGGTTGTCGAAAATCTCGACCTGGTCATTGGAATTCACGACAATGCCCGAGCCGGCCGGGATCGAGGCGACCGGCGTGCCTTCATGCCCGAAATTGCCGGTATTGTTGGCGAAGACATGATTGTTGTAGACGCGCGTCCAATAGCCCGGTTGCGGCAGATTGGGCATGTTGAAGACCAGGATGCCGCCGGTGTTCTCCGTCGCGACATTCTCGTAGACATCGGCCCCGATCGTGTTCTCGATCTCGATACCGGCGACATTGCGCTCGGCCCGGTTCCGGCGGACCACGACATTGCGGGACTGGCCGACATAGATGCCGGCATCGGCGGCACCGATGGCAATGGAATCCTCGACCAGGACATTGGTGGTCTGCACCGGGTAAATGCCATAGGCGCCGTTATTCGTGTCCGGCCCGTTGGTCCATTCCACGCGGATGCCGCGAATGATGATGTTCTCGCCCTCATTCACTTTGAGCCCGTCGCCCACCGTGTCCTCAATGGCGAGATTTTCGATGGTGAAGTCGCTGGCGGTGACCAGCAGGCCTTCTGCGCCCTGGGCCTGATCCTGGAAGGAGAGAATGGTGCGATCGGCACCCTGTCCGCGAATGGTCACGCCATCCACGGTCAGGCTCAGTGAGCGGTCGAAGGCGAACACGCCTTCAGGAATCTCGATCACATCGCCCGGCTGGGCATCGATCAATTGTTCAATGAGCTGGCTCTGGTAGTCGCGGTCGGCGCTCGCCAGATCGCGTTCGGCCGGACCGCTGCAGCCTGCCAGCGCCAAGCCCGCCAAACCAAGACCCGCGCCAAGCCACGCGGTGTGGTGCGTTTTCACTATCGTCTCTCCCCGTCTGAGCCCTTTTTTTAGGGCTTCAGACTAGGAGTGAACAATGTTCATGTCGATTCGGGAAGCGATCCGCCGGTGGAGACAGGATCGATTTAGCCGGCTTCGCGCATGGAACGCTTACTGCGCTCGCGGGAGCCAAGTTCGCGGTGGGTGACCTCCTCACCGCTTTCATTGGCCACCTGGATCGGCGCGAGGGTCTCACCGGTGCGGCTGTCGAAGACTTCGACCGGTGCATCACCGTCGCCATAGACCCACTTGTCGCCCCATTGCTGCATGGCCATGAGAATGGGGAAGAGGGCTTCGCCGCGCTCGGTCAGGACATATTCCTGACGCTGGCCGCGCACGCCGACTTCCTCGCGCACCATGATGCCATTGTCGACAAGCTTGTTGAGGCGGTCGGTCAGGATGTTTTTCGCGATTCCCGTGCTTTCATGGAAATCCGAAAAACGGCGGGCGCCTTTCATGGCGTCCCGGACGATCAAGAGCGTCCACCAGTCCCCAACCTGGTTCAAAGTCTGTGCAATCGCGCACGACATTTCGTCGAAACGTTTCCGACCCATACGAGGTCCCCCAAAATATCGGCCGCTGCCCAAGCGGCCTTTTGGATTGATACGCCAAAATCGTACGACGTTCCGGCCCTGGCCCCCGGCGGCGTCGTGCGATCAACTCAAACAGCCTGCTCAACAAGGAGTAGGACTGCGCATAAAAAGATGTTCAAACAAGATACATGGTCAAGTGCGTTTGGCGAGCCCCTTGTTGGAATGACAACCATTTGCATCTGACCTAGGCTGCCGAATGTACGGCCAATAAATATAATAAGTTGTTGATAGGGCGAGGATTTATGAACCCCGATGATATCGATGCCCTCAGGGTAATAGTTGATGACCAAACGCGGCTTGCCATGGCCGTCATCCTCGTCGGGATGATGTTCACCGTGGCGCTGGGACTGCGAGTCGCGGATTTCTCGAATGTTCGAAAAACGCCGATCCGCGTGGCGGGAGGTGTGCTGACCCAGTTGATCGGTCTGCCGGCCCTGACGCTGGTTCTGATCCTGATCCTGTCGCCTCCGGCCAGTATTGCGCTGGGCATGTTCGTGGTGGCGTCCTGCCCGGGCGGGAATGTCTCCAATCTTCTGACCATGTTCGGGCGGGGCAACACCGCCTATTCGGTCAGTCTGACAGCGATTTCCAGCGTTGTGTCGGCCGTTCTCACCCCTGTCTCGATCTTCGTCTGGTCGTCGCTCTACGGACCGACGGCGGAGCTTATCGGTCAGCTCGACATCCAGCCGGGCCCCTTCATTTCCCAAACGGTCGGTCTGCTGGCCATCCCCTTGGCAGCGGGCATGCTGGTTGCGGCCTATTTCCCGGGACCGGCTGCGCGGATCCGGCAGGTCCTCATGCCGATCTCCCTGTTCGGGATTGCCATCCTGATCATCGTCGGGGCTGCCCAGAACTGGCATATCATCGTTGCGGCCGGCGCGATCGTCATCCCGATTGCCGTCATTCACAATGCCGCGGCTTTCGGTCTGGGCTCGGTGTCGGGCCGGGCGCTGCGGCTCGACGTGGCGCACCGGCGCTCCCTGACGTTCGAGGTCGGCATCCAGAATTCCGGTCTCGGCCTGCTCATCCTGCTCAGCCAGTTCGAAGGACTGGGCGGTGCGGCGGCGATCACCGGCATGTGGAGTTTGTGGCACCTGGTCGCGGGAAGCGCACTTGTCGGCTTGTTCCGGCTGCTCGATTGGCGGACACTCAAATCATCCTGAAACACGCGCCCGAAAAGAGGTGCGGGATCACAACAAAACGGGGAGGTCAGACCATGTATGATCTTAAGATTACAGGCGGAATTCTGCATGATGGCTCCGGTGCACCGGGCCGCGCAGCGGATATCGCCATCCAAAACGGGCGCATTGCGGCCATCGGCACGGATCTGGGTGAGGCGGCGCGGACAATCGATGCCACCGGCAAGATCGTCACGCCGGGCTTTATTGATATCCACACCCATTATGACGGCCAGGCGAGCTGGGATGACGAGCTGCGCCCCTCCATCGATCATGGCGTGACCACGGCGATCATGGGCAATTGCGGCGTCGGCTTTGCGCCGGTGCGCGATACCGACCATGACAAGCTGATCAAGCTGATGGAAGGCGTGGAGGACATTCCCGGCACGGCCCTGCACGAGGGGCTGACCTGGGACTGGGAAAGCTTCCCGGATTATCTCGATGCGCTGGCCAAGATCCCGCGCACCATCGATATCGCCGCCATGCTGCCGCACGACCCGCTGCGCATGTATGTGATGGGCGACCGGGCGGTCTTCTCCGAACCCGCCAATGATGACGACATTGCCCAAATGCGCCGTCTGACCCGCGAAGCGCTGGAGGCAGGGGCCATCGGTTTCGCCACCGGCCGGTCCGATGTGCACAAGACCTCTGACGGGGATTGGACCCCGTCCTCGGAGTCCACGCGCGAGGAACTGACCGGTATCGCCAAGGCTTTTGAGGGCCTCGATTTCGGTGTGGTGCAGGCCGTCTCCGATTTCAATCTGGAGCGCGGTGAGCAGGATTTCGACGAGGAGTGGGACATCATCGCCGATTATGCCAAGGCATCCGGCCGGCCCTTCTCCTTTTCCCTGATGCAGCGCGATTTTGCGCCGGATCAGTGGCTCAAACTGATTGAACGCACCGAGACGCTGAAGGCTGAGGGCGTTGATGCCCGCATGCAGGTGGCTCCGCGTGCCATCGGGGTCTTCCTGGGCTTCAACTGCACCTTCCACCCCTTCATGGGCTATCCGACCTACAAGACGATCGCGCACCTCTCCCTGGAGGAGCGGGTCGCGAAGATGAAGGATCCGGATTTCAAGGCGAAAGTGCTGGCCGAGAAGACCGACAAGCTTTCCGGGCCGGGCTCGTCCGTGCCGCCGCTGGCCGACCTCCTGATGGAGCATATCGAGTTCGTGGCGGAGAAATTCTTCCAGCTGGGCGATCCGCCGGACTATGAACAGCCGCCGGAAAATTCGCTGGCGGCGAGGGCCCGGGAAAAAGGCGTGCCGCTGATGGAGATGATCTATGACACCTTGCTGGAGCGGGACGGTCACGAGCTCATCTACCTGCCGCTCTACAATTACACCGAGCTGAATTACGACAATGTGCTCAGGATGATGGAGCACCCGCAGGCGCTCTATGGCCTGTCCGATGGCGGGGCGCATGTCGGCACGGTCTGCGATGCCTCCATGCCGACCTACATGCTCACCCACTGGACCCGGGACCGCCAGCGCGGCCGCAAGCTGGACCTGCCCACCGTGGTCAACATGCTGACCGGCCGTCAGGCCGATTATCTGGGCATGAAGGATCGCGGCTATCTGCGCGAGGGGCTGAAGGCCGACATCAATGTCATCGATCTCGACCAGCTCCAGTCCGAACCGCCCCACATGGAGCAGGACTTGCCCGCCGGTGGTCAGCGCCTTCTCCAGGGCGCGCGCGGCTATGACGTCACGCTCGTGTCCGGCGAGGTCGTGATGGAAAAGGGCCAGCTCACCGGTGCCCGTCCGGGCACGCTCTACCGGGCCGGTCAGCATGCGGCGGTAGCGGCGGAGTAGCCTGTCCAAGATTTAATCCCGCGGACGCATCCGGTTTCACCGCCGGATGCATCCCTTTCCCGTGAACAGGGAAGGGATACGTGATGATGATCGGAACGATGTTCGGCTGGGCTTTGGCCGTGCAAGCCGTGGCGGTGGACGAGGCGCCGGGCGTGCCGTCGCAGTTTGAGAGCTTTGTCGAGGAGCTGGCCGAGAGCGGCCAGTTCGAGGGCGCAATCCATATCGTTTCGGCGGACGGCCCGGTGATTGACCGGGCCTTTGGCCATGCCGACGTCGCCCAGGCGCGGATGAACACGCCGGAAACGCGCTTTCATATCGCGTCCATCACCAAGGCCTTCACCGCAACGCTGGTCCTGGGCGCAATGGAGCGGGGAGAGCTGTCGCTGGCTGACCCGGTCACGCGCTGGGTGCCGGAGCTGGATGCGGATCAGTACGGGGATGTCACCCTCCGGCACTTGCTGGAACACACCAGCGGACTGATGCGCGATCATACCGAAGCCCTGGGCGGTGCGGATAACTCACCCGAGGCGATGATCGAGGCGCTCAACGCCGTGGGGCCGCAATCGGCCGTGGGTGAGCGCTATAATTATTCCAATTCCGGCTATGCCCTGCTGGCCCTGGTGCTGGAACGGTCAACCGGTGAGACCTATGCCGATCTGCTGCAGGATCGCATCCTGGCACCGGCCGGCCTGTCTGCCACCAGTTATGGCCTGCCGGAGAATTCCGACCTCCTCGCCGTCGGACTGGACATGCCGGACCTGGTCAGCCGCCTGCCGGTGGACCCGACAAGTTTCCGGGGCGGCCTGCCGGGGGCGAGCGGGATATTCTCCACGGCGCGCGATCTGGTCCGTTTCGGCCAGGCGCTGGAGCATGCTGAGCTTCTCTCTGCGGACAGTCTTGCCCTCATGCTGGCCGGGATCGAGGAGCCGGGCTCGGATGGGGATGATGCCATGGGCTGGATGCGTGTGGGCCTGGGCGAGGAGGAATATGCCTGGGTCGCGACGGGCGCATCGGACGGCTATCTCTCCATGCTGATGATCGACAATCGCGAACCGGATGTGTTTGCGGCGGCCGTCCAGAACAATACCCGGGCCGGGCGGTCCGGCTCGCTCGGCCTGTTGCGGGGCGTGCTCTACATCACCGAGCTGGGCAGGCCGGAGTCGGCGGCGATCCCTGCCACGCCGCTCGCTGACTTCCTGACCGTGCTCCACACTCAGGGCCCCGAAGCGGCCCGGGCGTTCCGCGATACGCTGGACATGAGCGAGGCCCCGGTCGCCAGTGCCGCGGACTTCCAGGCCTTGGGCGCGCCGGATGGCGGTGTGGGCGAAACCGCCTTCGCTTGGGCGCCGGCCACGGCCGATGCCGGTGAGGAATGGCTGGAACTGGGTTTTCCGGCCCTTGCCGATGCCCGTTTCCTGGATGTCCATTTCACCCAGATCCCCGATGCCCTGCAGAGCGTGCAATTGAGCTCCGGCCCTGCGCTGGATGCGGTGGAAGCCGAGCGGCTGTCCTCGGAGGCTGGCGCGCCCGTCATCCGTTTCACCCTGCCGGGCGGCAGCGGTCCGGAGCAGATCCGTCTGGAGCTGGAAACCGCGCATACGCCCGGCTGGCCCCAGATTGATGCCGCGGCCCTGATCGATGCCGCCGGCGAGGCTCACTGGGCAATCTCTGCCAATGCCAGTACCAGTGCCTTCCTGTCGGGCGGTGTCGCGCCTCATGACCTGCCCAGTGATGCCATTCTGGGCAAGCTGGCCGGTCAGCTGGATGAGCAGGGGCAGGGCGACATGGCCGAGCGGGTCAGGGCTTTCCTGGCTGCTTATCCCTCAGATGCGGCCGGCATGCCCTGACCTCGGTTTCCCGATCGCGGGCGAATGCTGTTAAGGGTGACGCGAACCGACCCTGTCACCCGGCAGCGGTCTGCGGCGGGGGGAGGCCGGCATGAAAGTATTTTCTGGCGTCGTGGTCGCGGTGGCCGTGCTGATCATGGCCCTGGCCATCGCCTTGCTGGTCATCGATCCGACCAGCTGGCTGGTGGCGCTTGTCGCCGTCATCTTCCTGCCCTTCGCCGCCATCGTCATGCACACCACAGCCCGTATTCGCGGTCGCTCCGGGACGAGGCGCGGTACGGCGACCGTGCGCGCCTCCATGGTGGGCGGTGGCGCCTTGCTGATCTCTGCCCTGGGCAGCCGGATCGCCGAGGCCCAGGGCTGGCTGAACGATGAAACCCAGGGACGGTTTGTCGTCAGCATTGCCTTCGTGCTGGTCATCGTGGCCGGGGATTTCCTCGCCGCCCGCATGGAAAAGCAGGACGACGAATAGGCCCGGATCCCGCTATCTCACATAGCTGGCGCCATTTATGTCGATGCAGGAGCCGGTCGCGCTGCGGCAGGCTCCGGAGGCCAGGAAGGCGCACATGGCGGCGATCTCTTCAGGCTGGGCCAGATCCCCGATCGGGATTTCCGCCTTGGCGCGGGCCCGGTCTTCCTCATGCTGCGGCCCCATGCGGGTATCGATCCAGCCCGGCGACAGCGCATAGGCATAGATGCCGTCACAACCCCATTGCCGTGCAATCGTCTTGGTGAGGGAGAGCAGGGCGCCCTTGGAGGCGCCATAGGCCATATGGTTGCGGTCCTCGCCGCGATAACCGGCCCGGCTGGCGATATTGATGATCGACCCGCCACCGGAGGCGACCATTTCCGGAATGGCGGCCCGGCAGATATCCGCCACGGCCATCAGATTGACCTGCAGCGTCACGGCCCAATTGGCTTCCCAATCCGTATCACTGGACTCCAGCGGCGTGGCCCAGTGGATGCCGGCATTGTTGACGATGATGTCGAGCTGGCCGGATGCGAGGTGCAGGGCTTTCTCATAGAGGTCGCGACCCGCGCCCGGCTGGGACAGGTCGGCCTGGACGGCGCCCAGCGCCTTCGGCCCGATCGCCTGAACCGCAGCATCGGCATCGGCCATATTGGCATTGCCATGCAACACCACGTCCGCCCCCTGTGCTGCGAACAAGTGTGCAGATGCCAGGCCGACGCCATGGCTGGAACCGGTGATCAGGGCTTTCTTGCCAGCGAGCGGAAGCGTCATGGGACAGGTCCTCGTTTGCGAATCTGGTGTGAGTATATCCGCGAGGGCCGGGAGACGGAGGAGGAGAAGTGCAGGGCGTGTTCTGGGGTTTGCTCAGAGGGTGATGTTTCCGGGCTCCTTCCGGGTCCTTCCCCTTTGACGGGGAAGGTGGATCGCCACGCAGTGGCGAGACGGAAGGGGTGAAAGCGCGCAGCGCTTTCGGGTTTGGCCGGTCACCCACTCCACCGCGCATTCGCGCGG
>NZLV01000107.1 GCA_002694345.1 Maricaulis sp. | reverse complement strand
TGCTCTTCCGATCTGACAGCGGCGTCATCATTGACCTGGTAGCGCTTTCCATTCTTGGGATCGGTGAAGTCGATCTCGCGACGGATGGCGTCACGCAGATTGATCTGGCCTTCCACGAGGTTCGACCAGAGCGGCGCCGTGGCGTCCTCGAAGTCGGCCATGAAGCATTTGGCACCGGAATTCAGCGCGTTGACGACCATCTTGCGGTCGACCGGGCCGGTGATCTCGACGCGGCGGTCCTGCAGATCGGCCGGGGCCGGACGCACGGTCCACTCACCGGCACGGATGTCGGCGGTTTCGTGCGGGAACATCAGCAGGGCGCCCTGGTCCAGCTCGGCCTGGCGCTCCTTGCGGTAGCGCAGCAGGGACTGGCGGCGTTTCTCGAACCGGCGGTGCAGGCCGGCGAGGAAGGTCAGCGCCTCGTGAGAGAGAATGTCGCGATAGCCGGGTTCCAGATGGCCCAGAACTTCGACACCGGTGGGAGCAGTGAGAGACATGACAGGCTCCTTTTGGGGTTGAGGCCGGTGGTCGGGGCGGCCGCGCCAGGCGGCGCGCCCCGATCCGTCAGGTGTGGATCCGGAAGGACCCTATTCGGCAGCCGTGAACTGGGCCGTTTCGGTGGATTCGCCCATGGCCGTCGTCGAGGACTTGCCGGCGGAGATCGCCAGGTTGACCTTGTCGAAATAGCCCGTGCCCACTTCGCGCTGGTGGCGCGTGGCGGTGTAGCCGTCGGCTTCGGACGCGAACTCGGCCTGTTGCAGCTCCGAATAGGCACCCATGCCGCGATCGCGGTAGCCTTGGGCCAGCTGGAACATGCCGTGGTTCAGCTGGTGGAAGCCGGCCAGGGTCACGAACTGGAACTTGTAGCCCATCGCACCCAGCTCGCGCTGGTAGGTTTCGATGGTGGCCTTGTCCAGATTGGCTTCCCAGTTGAAGGACGGCGAACAGTTGTAGGCCATCATCTTGCCCGGATAGGCCTTCTGGATGGCTTCTGCGAAACGCTTGGCCTCATCCAGGTTCGGCTTGGAGGTTTCCCACCACAACAGGTCAGCCACCTTGGCATAGGCCAGGCCGCGCTTGATGCAGTGATCAACGCCCACGCCCTGCTTCAGGCGGAAGAAGCCTTCCGGCGTCCGGCCAGCGTCGAAATCGATGAATTCGTGGTCGCGCTCGTCGATGTCCGAGTTGATCAGCGTGGCGGATTCGGCGTCGGTACGGGCCACGGTGATCGTGGACACGCCCATCACGTCAGCGGCCAGACGGGCAGCCGCCAGATTGCGCTCGTGAGCCGAGGTCGGGATGAGGACCTTGCCGCCCAGGTGACCGCACTTCTTCTCGGCGGCGACCTGGTCTTCGAAGTGAACGCCCGAGGCGCCGGCTTCGATGAAGGCCTTCATGATCTCGAAGCAGTTCAGCGTGCCACCGAAACCGGCTTCAGCATCGGCCACGATCGGGGCAAACCAGTCACGGGTCGTCTTGCCGCTCTCGGACATTTCGATCTGGTCGGCGCGCTGGAGCGTGCGGTTGATCTTCTTGGCCAGTTCCGGAGCCGAGTTGGCCGGATACAGCGACTGGTCCGGATACATGGCACCGGCCGTGTTGGCGTCAGCAGCAACCTGCCAACCGGACAGGTAGATGGCCTTCAGTCCCGCGCGAACCATTTGCATGGCCTGGTTGCCGGAGAGCGCGCCCAGCGCGTTGATGTAGGGCTCGGTCTTCAGCAGGTTCCACAACTTCACGGCGCCGCGTTCGGCGAGCGTGTGCTGGATCTGCACGGAGCCGCGCAGCTGAACAACATCTTCCGGGGTGTACGGGCGCTCGATACCATCGAAACGACCTTCCGGGGCGGAGGGAACCAGATCCGTGAATTTCGTCATCATTATTCTCCCTGACGGGTTCTTTGAACTGACGCGGTATGCGTTGCGTCGAAACTGTCAAACGGCAGGGATGGTGTCGATACAGCTTTTCCTATAAAGAGGATCAGATGTATGATAATTACATTGTGTTGATGTAACTCTGTAAATTTTGGTACAAAAATGAGTGAGAACCAGGCCCTCGAGAAGATCTTTGCCGGCGCCCGCCTGCGTCGCCTGCGGCGCGAGCGCGGCCTGACCCAGGCTGAGGCGGCCGAAGCCCTGGGCTTGTCGGCCAGCTATCTCAACCTGCTGGAACGCAATCAGCGCCCGGTGACGGCACGCGTCCTGCTCTCCCTCGCCGATGCTTTCGATGTGGATGTGCGCGCCTTCGCCAATGAAAGCGACCGGCAATTGATCGCGGACCTGCAGGAAGCCGCTGCCGATCCGGTCCTGTCGGGCATGGAAATGGACCGGATGGAATTGTCCGAGTTCGCCGATGCCCAGCCGCGGGCTGCCGAGGCTTTTGCCCGCCTCTTTCACGCCTTCCGCGAAGTGAATGCGGCCACAGCCGACCTGGCCACGCGCATGTCTGGGCCCGGCGCGACGTCCGGCGGTCCGGGCGCCGTGCTGGAAAGCGTGCGCGATGCGCTGGATGCCCGCCAGAACCATTTCGCCGAACTTGAAGACGCCGCCGAAAGCCTGGCCCAGCGGATCGGCCTGAAACCGCGCAACCGGGATCGTATCCTGTCGGATTATCTGCAATCCCAGCACGGCTTCACGGTCCGTGTTCTGGATGAAGAGATCATGGCCGGCGCCCGGCGACGGCTCGACTTCCACGGTCGTCGCCTGCTTCTGTCCGAGGCCCTCGCTCCCGGCTCTCGCGCCTTCCACATGGCTGTGGTGCTGGCGACGCTGGAACTGGGCGACACGCTGGATGCCCTCACCGAAGACGCCAAGCTGGAGGCCCCGGAAGCCAAAAAGCTCTACCGGGTTGGCCTCGCCAACTATTTCGCCGGTGCGGCCCACATGCCCTATGCCGCCTTCCTCAAACATGCCGAGGAGACGCGCTATGACATCATCCGCCTGCAACGCCGTTTCGAGGTTTCCTACGAGCAGATCTGCCATCGCCTGACCACCTTGCAGCGCCCCGGCGCGCGCGGCCTGCCCTTCTTCATGATCCGGGTGGATGCCGCGGGGAATGTCTCCAAGCGCTTTGGCGGCGGCATCATGCCCTTTGCCCGCGCCGGTGGCGGTTGCCCGAAATGGAATCTCTATGACGCGCTGCGCACGCCGGAACGCATTCTGGCGCAGCGCTTCGAACTGCCGGATGGCGCCTCCATGCTCTCCCTCGCCCGGGGTCAGATCAGCGCCGCGCCCGCCGGTCAGCCGCCGGTGGTGCATGCCATCGCACTGGGATGCGACTGGGAACATGCCGGCCGCATCGTTCATGCTGACACGATCGCCCAATCCGAACCGGCTCCGGTCGGCATTGCCTGCCGCCTGTGCGACCGGGAAAACTGCGCCCAGCGCGCCTTCCCGCCCATGAACCGGAAGCTCGTTCTCGACGCCCACATGCTGCGCGCCTCACCCTACAGCTTCAACGAAGACTGAATTCGGTCGGGATATCCGCCCCTTACCCCCTCGCCTTGCCGACGGTTTGAGGCATTATGCCACCCGGGATCGAACGGCAGGCTGCGCGAGGGGCGCGGCCCAGGCCGTTTCTGGGGGACTCAAAGGGGACCATGTCAGGATCTGAACACCGGCTGCGCCTGCCGGGAAGCTATCATCTGGCGCGCCTCGCGGCTGTCACGGTCATCCTGGCAGCGCTGGGCTTCATCGCGCTGTCGCTCGCCATGCCGTCAACGACCCTGCGCGCCGAGATGTCCGCGGACCATCGAAGTGTGGTGCTGCACACACCCCAAGGCACGCTTGAGCTGTCACCTGACACTCCGGTGGAGATCCGCCTGGATGACGAGCAGCCATTCACCCTGCCGGCGGCCCAGCTCGACCTGCCCGCCGCGCGCTCGGCCCCGGACCGCATCGCCCTTGCCCGCCACCTTGAAGACGGCACGGCCACGGCCCGCTTCACAGCGGCCGACGGAACCGCCCACACGCTGAACATCGCGCGCCAGCCCACGCGTTTGTCCGACCTGCCGCCAGGCTACTGGATCGGCCTGGGCTTCACGGTTCTGGGCGCCCTTTTCGGCCTGACCGCCTGGTCGCTGCGCCCATCGGAGGCCGCCGCAGCCTGCTATGCGGTGATCGGTCTTTTCCTGTTCACCTCGGAACTCCCCTTCATCCTCTTCATGCTGTTCGGACTGGCGACACCGGCCTGGGTGAATGTCGTCAACACGCTGGCCAGCGCCATCCTGTTGCAGGGCTTCGCGCTCAGCTTTGCCACCCTGTTCGCGATCTTCCCGCGCCCGATCTTCAAACCCGCCCATTTGCGGATCGGGCTGGGTATTGCCGGACTGATCGCGCTGGTCACAGCGCTCTCCTACCCGCTCCATGGCGGCCAGACCCACTTCACCGTCCTGATGCTGGAATACCTGGCCCTGTTCGGCTTCCTGCTCTGGCAATTCTGGATCGGCCGGAAACAGGCCCTGTACCGCCGCTCCCTGATGATCCTCCTGGTCACAGTGCTGGTGGGCATTGCCCTCTACGCCCTGGCCACCTTGCTGCCGATGATGGGCCTGCTGCCGGTCAGCGTGCAGCAGGAGGTCAGCTTCCCGATTTTCGTGCTGATCTATGGCGGGATCGGGCTCGCCGTCATCCGCACCCGACATCTCGCCCTGGATGGCTGGATGCGCGACATCATGCTGTCTGTCGGCTTCCTCACCGCCGTCCTCCTGCTGGACGTTCTGGTTCTGGCGCTTGTCACCCAGCAGCAAGGTGCCGCCCTGGGCCTGTCCTTCACCGCGGCGGCCCTGGTCTATTTCCCGCTGCGCGAATGGCTGGCCCGGC
>NZLV01000106.1 GCA_002694345.1 Maricaulis sp. | reverse complement strand
TGGCGCGCTGAGCTATGACCGTTCGGATGCGGCCCTGCAGCCGGTCCGCGACTTCATGCTCGGCCAACCGGGCGAAGGAGAGCAGTAATGAAAAAGCTCATTTCAGCCTTTGCGGTATCCCTGACGCTGGCCGCTCCGGCCCTGGCGCAGACCTATGCCGTGACCAATGGGCGTGTCGTGACCAATACGGAAAGCGGCACGCTGGAAAACGCCACGGTGCTCGTGCGCGATGGCGACATCGTCGCGGTCGGTTCCGGTGTCGAGGTGCCGGCGGAAGCCACGGTGATCGATGCCAATGGTGGCTGGGTGACGCCCGGCGTGTTTGCCCCCTACTCCCAGATCGGTCTGATCGAAGTGGGTCTCGAAGACAGCACCAATGACCAGGGCGCCGACGAATCGCCCTTCTCCGTCGCGCTGGACGTGACGGACGGGTTCAATCCGAACGGCACGCATGTCGCATCGCAGCGCATCGAGGGTCTGACCCGGGCCGCGATCTTCCCGTCCACCGGCCACAATATCTTCGGCGGTCAGGGGGCCCTGATCTCGACGAGCGGAGCGGCCGAATCCGTGTTCGAGAGCGGCAGTTTCGTATTCGCCGACCTGTCGGAATCGGGCGCCCGCCGGGCGGGCGGTTCCCGACCGGCAGCCTGGGCCTTCCTCGCGGCGGCGCTGGCCGATGCGCGTGGATATCCGGGCCGTTTTGCTGGCGATCATGAGGGCGATGCCCTGAGCCGCTATGATGCGGCGGCGCTGCTGCCGGTCGCTCGCGGCCGGGTTCCGCTGGTGGTGCAGATCAACCGTGCTGCCGACATCCGCCGGGCGATCCGCTTCCAGGAAGAGAATGCGCCTGTGCGCCTGATCCTCGTGGGGGCCACGGAAGCCTGGATGGTGGCGGACGAGCTGGCCGAGGCCGGTATTCCGGTGATCATCGACCCGCTGCACGATCTGCCGTTCAACTTCGATTCCATCGGAGCCTCCCTGCAGAACGCGGCTCATCTGGATGAAGCCGGTGTGACCGTGGCCTATGCCACGCTGACGGCAGACGGGTATTTCAACGCCCGCCTCCTGCCACAGAATGCCGGCAATGCCGTGGCCAACGGCGTGTCCTGGGATGCCGCATTCCGCGCCATCACCCTCACCCCGGCTGAGATCTTCGGCGTCGGTGACCGCTATGGCGCCCTGGCGCCGGGCTATGCCGGTGATGTCGTGGTGTGGGATGGCGATCCGCTGGAAGTGATGAGCGCGCCGGTGGCCGTGCTGATCGATGGTGAGCCGACCGAGATGGAATCGCGCCAGACCCGGCTGCGTGACCGTTACATCAATATCACGGATGAGACCCCATTCGCCTATAGAGACTAGGGTTTCAGCCCTGTTGCGTTGACACAACGCACCGGGACCGTATTTTGCGCCCACCAGCGGCCGCGCCCCAACGGCGCGGCCGCTTTCGTATCATTTGTGCAAAGGGCGCCATGACGTTCGCCGAACTCGGACTTAGCTCCAAACTCCTCGAAGCCATTGAAACGGCTGGTTACACCGAGCCGACCCCAATTCAGGCAGGCGCGATTCCGCCTGCCCTGGCTGGCAAGGATGTCCTCGGCATCGCCCAGACCGGTACCGGCAAGACCGCGTCCTTCACCCTGCCCCTGATCGAGCGCCTGTCGCGCGGCCGCGCCAAGGCCCGCATGCCGCGCTCCCTGATCATCGCGCCGACTCGCGAGCTGGCAGCGCAGGTCGCCGAGAATTTCGAGACCTATTCCAAGGGCCAGAAGCTCTCCATGGCCCTGTTGATCGGTGGCGTGGCCTTCAAGCCGCAGGAAGAGATCCTGAACAAGGGCGCCGATGTCCTGATCGCGACCCCCGGCCGCCTGCTCGACCATTTCGAGCGCGGCAAGCTGCTGATGAGCGGCGTCCAGTTCCTGGTCGTCGACGAAGCCGACCGCATGCTGGACATGGGCTTCATCCCGGATCTGGAGCGGATCTTCAAAATGGTGCCGCCGCGCCGTCAGGTCCTGTTCTTCTCGGCGACCATGCCGAAGGAAATCCAGAGCCTGGTCGACCGTTTCCTCAATGATCCGGAACGCGTGGAAGTTGCCCGCCCGGCCACCACCAGCGCGAACATCCAGCAATACCTGGTGAAACTGGGCTCCAACGTCGCCAAGGACAAGCGCGCCGCCCTGCGGGCCGCGATGAACCGCGATGGCGTGAAGAACGGCATCATCTTCGCCAACCGCAAGCGCGATGTGGACATCGTGGCGCGGTCGCTGCAGCGCCACGGCTTCTCCGCATCGCCGATCCATGGCGATCTGGACCAATCCTCGCGCATGCAGACCCTGGCAGACTTCAAGTCCGGCGAGCTGCGCTTCCTGGTGGCCAGTGATGTGGCAGCCCGCGGCCTGGACATTCCGAATGTCAGCCACGTCTTCAACTATGACGTTCCGCACCATGCGGATGACTATGTCCACCGCATCGGCCGCACGGGCCGGGCCGGCAATACGGGTGAATCGGTGACGATTTCGACCCCGGCCGATTCCAAATCGCTCGCCGCGGTGCTGAAGCTGATCCAGCAGGACGTGCCTGAACTCGCACTGGACGGCCTGGAAACGAGCCCGGCCTCTGACGAGGACAAGCCGAAATCCCGCCGCTCGTCGAGCCGAAGCAAGTCCCGCGGTGAAAAGTCCGAGAAGTCGGAAACGCCGGCGAAGGCTGAAGCTCCGGCAAAAATTGAAGCGGTGAAGACGGAGGCCAAGCCGGTCGAGCCGCGTGCCGAAACGCCGGCACCGCGCAAGTCCGCGGACAACAGCGAATCCTCCAGCCGCGCACCCCGCAAGGACAAGTCCCGCGGCCGCCGGTCGGATCCGCAGGACCGCCCGGTCGTCGGCTTCGGCGATCACGTCCCGGATTTCATGTCCTGATCCACAAGCACGGACTGATGTGACTGACTCAACGGAGCTTTTCCACAGGCCCCGCTTGTTTCTGTCCGTGCAAACGGGTCATTTTTACGACTTCTTTTCCTTTCTTCACTAAGGTTCGCCTTAACACAGACGCAGAAGCGCCTGGCAGAAAGCAAGGAAAAGCTCGTGAACGGTCGA
Source organism: Maricaulis sp. (assembly GCA_002694345.1). Lineage (GTDB taxonomy): Bacteria > Pseudomonadota > Alphaproteobacteria > Caulobacterales > Maricaulaceae > Maricaulis. Next base: position 2,687 of record NZLV01000106.1, on the reverse strand, counting down.
CTGCTCGGGAAGGAAGGACGTGAGTTCGCGCAAAAGGCGCTGGAGCTCATGGAACAGTTCGGGGTCCCGCCGACGCCTGAAAATTACGCGGTCTGGATCTGCTTCGCCAGCGATACCAATCCGGAATTGTGCGAGACGCTGCGCGACCATATCGAGACCGAGCGAGCGTTTGACGATCAGGTCAATGCCGATCTTTTCGAACAGTATTTCCAATGGAAAGCCATCCAGGACGCGATCCTGGAAAGCGGCGGCGCCATGTGCCGCGAACTGGGCGTTGTGCAACAACAGCTCCAGGACGCCGAGCGTGACACCGCAGCTTATGGCAAGGCCCTGCAAGGTGCTGCCGGCGAGCTGAGCGCCAGCCCGGATGCTGATGGCATGCGACGCCTGGTCGAGTCGCTGGTGTCGGCCACGGCCCGCATGCAGCGTCGCAGCCAGGCTCTGGAAGACAAGCTGCAGGCCACCTCCAATGAAGTGACCCAACTGCGCGATCACCTCGAGCGGGTTCGCCAGGAAGCCATGACCGACGCCCTCACCGGCATCGCCAACCGCAAGCGTTTCGACGAGACGCTGCGCCGGGCGCGCCGCGAGGCCGATACGACCAAGAAGCCGCTGAGCCTGATCCTGTGCGACATCGACTTCTTCAAGCGCTTCAACGACACCTGGGGCCACCAGACCGGTGACCAGATCATCCGCTTCGTGGCGGGCTGCCTGACGCGTCACAGCAAGGAAAGCCATGTCGTCGCCCGCTATGGCGGGGAAGAATTCGGGATCGTGATGCCGAATACCGACGCGGCCACCGCCAGCGAAATCGCCGAAAAGATCCGCAAGACGGTCGAGTCCAAGAAATTGCTGCGCAAATCCACCAATGAGGATCTGGGCAATATCACGATCTCGCTGGGTGTGGCCTGCTATCGCGATGGCGAGTCGATCGAGGAATTGATCGAACGCTCGGACGCCAATCTCTACCGGTCCAAGACCGAGGGCCGGAACCGGACTTCCAATGATATCGGGGATTCAGCGCGCAGCGCCGCCTGATCCGGTCCGGACAAGCCGAAACAAGAAAGCCGCCCTTCCGGGCGGCTTTTTTCTTAGCCGTCAGCGGGCGGCAGCGTGGTCTTGAAGCTCTCGCGCTCGGCCCAGGCTTCCTTGAGCGCCTGGAGATTGGGCCGGCCGGACCGCCAATGGCTCTCCGGATAGCGGAAATCGAGATAGGCGAGCGCGACGGCCATGGTCAGCGGCCCCTGGGCGAGCGGGTTTTCCAGTTCGGCCACGACCGTTTCCAACTCATCCAGAGCCCGCAGGATGCCGCGCTCGCGTCGACCGATCCAGAAATCGGAACGCAGGCCTTCATCCCGCACCATTTCCACCCGGCGCATCACGGTCAGGTCGAGAAGCCCGTTGCCGAGCGCTTCCAGGCGTCGGTCCTGCCAGTCGCGGGGCCAGGGGTCACCCGCCTGTTCGGCGATATAGTCGGCGATCAGGGCACTTTCCGTCAGCGCCTGCCCGTCATCCATCAGCAGACAGGGAACCCGGCCGAGCGGATTGGCCCGCAGGAGTTCAGGATCATCGTCGAAAGGATGGGATTCCACCTCCTCGAACCGAGAGGTGAGGCCCAGTTCGCGCACCATGACGCAGCATTTGCGCGAATAGGGCGAGGTGGTGGAGATGATCAGCTTCATGGGGCGTCTCCGGCGGTCCGTCTGACGCGCCTCAGCGTCAGTCCAGTTTGGCGGGAATAATCGTCACGCTCTCCCCGCAGCCGCAGGCATCGGTCTGGTTGGGGTTGTTGAAGACGAATTTGGCATGAAGCGGCGTGACTTCATAGTCGATCTGGGTGCCCAGCAGAAACAGGAGCGCCTTGGATTCGAGCACGATCTCGACGCCCTTGTCCTCGACACGTTCGTCGAGCGCCTCGGGGGCCTCGACATAGTCCATCTCGTATTCCATGCCGGCGCAGCCGCCATTCTTGACGCCAACGCGCAGGAAGCCGGTTCCGCGCTGGGCCATGATCGACTTGACGCGCTCGGCGGCCGCGTCGGTCAGGGTAACTGCCTTGGGACGTTCACGTGCGGCCATGCGGCCCTCCTAGAACATGTTCAGCGCGAGACGCGCTTCATCGGACATGCGGTCCGGTGTCCAGGGCGGTTCGAAGGTGAGTTCCACCAGCGCCCGCTCGACACCGTCGACCTTCTCGACCGCCTCCTGCACCCAGCCCGGCATTTCGCCGGCCACGGGGCAACCGGGCGCTGTCAGCGACATTTCCACCTTCAGGGTGCGATCATCCTCCAGATCCACCTTGTAGATCAGGCCGAGCTCGTAGATGTCGACCGGGATTTCCGGGTCGTAGACCGTCTTGAGCGCCTCGACGACATCATCGGTGATCCGGGCCAGTTCGGCCTCCGGGATCGCGCTGGGCGCCGGAGAGACAGCATGCGCCACCTCGTCCGGCGTTTTCGGCGCAGCGGACGGGGCCGGCTGGGCCGGGACCTTCGCGGAAGCGGACAGGTCGATCATATCGCGTTGGGTATTCTCGGTCATGTCACAGCCTAGATGAGGAAGCTTGCGGCCTTTTTCAATGCGTCGACAAACGCATCGGCCTCTTCGAACGTGTTGTAGAGCGCAAAGGAGGCGCGCGCCGTGGCGCTCAGCCCCAGACGGCGCATCAGCGGCTGGGCACAGTGGTG
>NZLV01000105.1 GCA_002694345.1 Maricaulis sp. | reverse complement strand
TGCCCTGGTCGTGCCCTCCATGCTGGGAGGCAGCCTGCTTCTCGTGGTCGCCGACATGGCCGTGCGCCTGTTGTCCGGTCCGGGCGTGCCGCTCTATCTGGGTGTGTTGACGGCGCTGATCGGCGCACCCTTCTTCCTCTGGCTTGTCCGCACGTCGCAAAGGATTGCGCCATGACGGGTCTGGTTCTGTCCGGTCTGCAATTTGGCTATGGCGACCGGCGTTTGATCGATGGTCTCGACCTGGCCTTCCCGGAGCCCGGCCTGACGGCGCTGGTCGGTCCCAATGGGGCGGGCAAGTCCACTTGTCTCCAACTGGCCGCCGGACTGCTGACCCCGGTCCGGGGCCAGGTTGTTCTCAACGGCGACAGGCTGGCGGATCTGTCGCCGCGCGTGCGGGCCCGGAAAATCGGCTACCTGCCGCCCGATGGCCGGTCAGCCTGGCCGATGGCGGTCGAGGCGGTTGTGGCGCTCGGGCGCGCGCCATGGCGAAAGCCGTTGCGGCAGTTGAGCGAGGCCGACCAGGCCGCCGTGGACGAGGCGATGCGCCTGACGCAGACGCGGCATCTGTCGGGGCGGCGGCTGGATACGCTGTCGTCCGGGGAGATGGCCCGCGTCCTGATCGGCCGCGCCCTGGCCGGTCAGGGCGACGTGTTGATCCTGGACGAGCCGACGGCTGCGCTCGATATCCGCCACCAGTTGGGGGTCATGGAGATTCTCGCAGATGCGGCCCGGCAGGGACGGCATGTCCTGGTCGCCATCCATACACTGGAACTGGCGGCCCGATATGCCGACCGTGTCGTGGTGCTCGAGGCCGGACGGGTGAGGGCGGATGGCGCGCCCCAGGCAGCCCTGTCGGAAGACCTGGTGCGTGAGGTTTTCGGCATCCGTGCGCCCGGCGGGGTCAGGCCGACCCCGCTGAGCGTGGAAGCGGACTAGTCCGCGAAGCGGATTTCCGGGGCCGGCTTGCTGGCCGTTTCCGCGGCTTCCAGGGCCGCCTTGGCGACGCGGCCAAAGGCTTTTCCGATCGGCCCGTCATCCAGCGCGATCGGCTCGCCTGCGTCGGACCGGACGCGAAGATCGGGGTGAAGCGGGATGTCGCCAAGATAGGCCAGGCCGAGGGCTTCGGCCTCCGCCTTCACGCCGCCTTCGCCGAAGATATGGCTGGCTTCGCCGCAATGCGGGCACAGGAAGACGCTCATATTCTCCACCATGCCCAGCACGGGCACGTGGGTCTGGTCGAACAGATTCATCGCCTTGCGCGCATCGTCCAGCGCAAGATCCTGAGGCGTCGACACGATGATCGCACCATCCACCGGCAGGTCCTGGGCAATGGCCAGCTGGGCATCGCCCGTGCCCGGCGGCATGTCGAGGATGAGAACGTCGGCCTGACCCCAATTCGTGTCGGTCATGAACTGGCGGATGGCACCCTGGACCATCGGCCCGCGCCACACGACGGCAGCTCCCGGCTTCACCACGAAGCCCATCGAGATCACCTTCACGCCATGGGCTTCCACCGGCTCGACTCCGGCATCGGACTTGCGCAGGCCGGGCACGTCCGTCAGGCCGAACAGGCGCGGGGCGGAGGGGCCATAGATATCGGCATCGAGAAGCCCGACCTTCAGTCCCTGGCGGGCCAGGGCGACGGCGAGGTTGGCCGACACGGTCGATTTGCCGACGCCACCCTTGCCCGAAGCGACGGCGATGACGCGCTTGGCCGGTTTGGCGGCCGGCGCCGCTGCAGGCCGGGCCTGCGGGGCGGGTTTCTTCGGAGCAGGACCGCCCTCCCGGTGCGCCGTCATGACGACGCGGACCCGATTGATGCCGTCCAGCTTGCCGACAGCCTGCTCGATCTCGGGTTTCAGGCGATCCAGGTCGGGATTGCCGGCCACAGGCGGTGCCAGGACGATGGTTGCGGTGTCTTTCATGAGACCGGCCGACTCGACCCGTCCCGCATCCAGAAGGTTTCGGCCGGACTGTTTCTCAATCACGCCGGACAGGGCCTTGCGCAGGGCGTCTTCCATGGTCTCGGGATCTCCGCAGCGGGTTCGAACTATCTGACCGAACACTTATGGTGAGATGGGGATGACGGAAAGCCCTGCGACAGGAATGCGTGCAGCTGCCGATGGGCCTGCGTTCAACTGTCCGGAAATTCTCAATCGGAGGAAGTGGATGGTGGGCGATACTGGGATTGAACCAGTGACCCCTTCGATGTCAACGAAGTGCTCTCCCGCTGAGCTAATCGCCCATCCGTCACTTGGGAGCGCGGTTCTTACCGCCCGCTGGCGCGGAGTTCAAGTCGCAAGTCAGGCCGTTTCAGGTTGAATTGCAGCTGGCTGGTTTCGCGTCTGGCGGGTGTCGTGCCCGGAATCGCGTCCGGCTCTGTCCATTGCATGACAACACTATGACCTTTTTGCAACATTCCCGGGCTGAATCGCGTTGCTTCGGTGTCGAATCCTTTCATGCCACAGCGAGTTTCGACATATTCGGCCCAGCTCCGGGAAACCGGGCGTGTCCGGATTTAGGTCTGACGTGAACAGGCCAGGCGGGCATCTGAACACTCACCAAGGGGTACAATCGTGAGCAATTTCTGGGAACGCGAGCGCCTGCTGCGCTCGACAATCCTTGCTGGTTTTGCCGCGGCTGGTCTGGCGGTTTCGCCGGCCTATGCGCAAGACGAGGAAGAGGACGAGTCCAGCGACGAAGAAGTCATCGTCGTCACCGGCTCTCTGCTGCGTCGCAGCGAATTCACTTCCGTTGCGCCGATCCAGGTGGTGACCGCTGAGGTCGCAACCCTGGAAGGCCTGGTTGATGCGGCTGAAATGCTGCAGACGGCCAGCGTGGCATCGGGTTCTTTCCAGCTGAACAACCAGTTCGGTGGCTACGTCGTTGAAGGTGGTACGGGTGTTAACTCGATCTCCCTGCGCGGCCTGGGTGCTCAGCGCTCCCTGGTTCTGCTCAACGGTCACCGCCCGGGTCCGGCCGGTGTGCGCGGCCAGGTCGGCGCGTTCGACCTGAACGTCATCCCGTCCTCCGTCGTCCAGCGCTTCGAGATCCTGAAGGACGGCGCGTCCTCGATCTACGGTTCTGACGCCGTTGCCGGCGTGATCAACGTGATCACCCGCACCGAAGTCGAGCGTCCGGAACTGACCGTGGCGATCAACCAGCCGTTCGAAAGCGGTGGTGAGACCTATGACATCTCCGGTGCCTACGGTCTGAACTTCGATCGCGGCAACATCGTTCTTGCTGCTCAGTACCAGCTCCGCGAAGACCTTTCGCTGGGCGATCGTGACTATCTGAGCTGTCAGCAGGACCTGGTTTATGATGCGCCGAACGGCAACCTCATCGACCGTGAAGACCGCTCGATCATGGCAGGCACCGAATATGCCGGTTGTAACCACATCTACGCCAACACGCTGATCGACAACCTGTATGGTACGGGCCGCTACATTCCGGACCCGACGGGTACGGGCGTGTCCTACTTCCCGGGCTACCGTCCGCGCGCCAACGGCCGCTATGACGACGCTCCGGGCGCCACGGCCTTCTATGAAGACCAGCTGGCTGACCCGCGCGTGCTGTCCGCTGACGCCATCAACCGTCAGGAGCGCATGAGCTTCTATGCCACCTCCAACTTTGCCCTGGACATCCTGGGCGGCGTTGACTGGGGTACGGAATTCCTGTTCACCCGCCGTGAGACCACGTCCGACGGCTGGCGTCAGTTCTTCCCGCTCGTCGGTGGTGCTTTCGCGTCCAACTTCGGCGCTCAGTACGGCTATGCCAACGACCCGACGTATGACCACGTCCTCGGCCTGGTTCAGCCGGTCGTCCTGTGGCCGTCCAACTCGTTCGCCCACGTCGACTACACGGCCATCAACACCCAGCTGGACGGCGGCTACAGCCCGTGGTTCGGTCCGATGTCTGACTGGTCCTGGTCTGCGTCCGTCCAGTACTCGCGTTCCGACGCCGAGTATGGTGGCAACGCCATCGTGGCGTCCCGCTCCGGTGACTCCCGCTTCGATGACGATGCGCCGGTCTACGATCCGTATGATCCGACCTTCCTGAGCGGCAATTACGACCAGTCCATTTACGACGCGATCTCCGCCGACATCGTCGGTACGACCGTGTACGAGCAGACGGTTGTGAACGCTGTCACGACGGGTGAACTCTTCGACCTGCCGGCCGGCCCGATTGGCGCCGCCCTCGGCTACGAATATCGTGAGTTCTCCATCAATGACACGCCGGACGCCCTGTCCAGCGCTGGTGAGCTCTGGGGTTCCACGAGCGCCCAGACCACGGCTGGTTCCGACTCCGTGCACGAAGTGTTCGGCGAACTGGAAATCCCGCTTCTGGCAGGTGCTCCGCTGGCCGAGTCTCTGACGCTGTCCCTGTCGGGCCGTTCGTTCGACTATGAGTCCGCTGGCACCAACCAGGTTTGGAAAGCCGGCCTGAACTGGCAGGTCACGCCGACCGTCCGCGTCCGTGCGACGGAAGGTACGTCCTACCGTGCTCCGGGCCTGTACGAGCTGTTCCTGGGTAACCAGTCGGCCTTCCTGTCGCAGCTCTCCATCGACCCGTGTATCGACTGGCAGAACTCGTCCAATGCCAACATCCGCACCAACTGTGCGGCTGCTGGTATCCCGGGCAACTTCACCGGTGGTGCCTCTTCCGCGACCGTGTTCAGCGGTGGTGGTGCTGGCGTGCTGGAACCGGAAACGTCTGAAGCCCGCACCTTCGGTGTGGTGTGGACGCCGGAATTCGCAGCTCTGAGCGTGGCCGTCGACTTCTTCGAAATCGAAGTCTACGACCAGATCTCTCAGCTGGGTGCCGCTTCCATCGTGTTCAGCTGCTATGCTGGTACGACCTACCCGAACAACTTCTGTACGCTGTTCGACCGTGCTGATGGCACTGACCCGATCAGCCCGTACGCCATCAACAACGTTCGGGACTCCTATCTGAACATCAACAGCCAGATCACCGATGGTGTCGACCTGACCGTGCGTTACCAGCACGAGTTCGACTTCGGTGACCTGACCCTCGATGGCCAGGCGACCTGGACGAACACCGACGAAGTCAACCTGTTTGACCCGTCCCTGCCGTCCAACTTCGACACCAACGACTTCAACGGCACCATTGGTGACCCGGAATTCGTTGCGAACGGTCGGATTGCCTTCAACCGTGGTGACTGGACCTACAACTGGTTCGTGAACTACATCGAAGGTACGTCCAACCAGTCGCTGTACTCGACCGACCTGACCACGCAGGGCTACTTCGGTTACTCGGGCACGCCTTACCGTGACGCCGACATCGAAGGCCTCTTCTACCACGATGCGTCCGTCCGCTGGACGGGTGACACCCTGCAGATCCTTGCTGGTGTGTCGAACGTGTTCGGTGAAGAGCCGCCGACGCTGTCCACGGGTGTGGGTGCCACGCGCCGCGGTAACGTTGCCCTCAGCGCTACGCAGTACGACCTGCGCGGCCGCACCGGCTTCGTCCGCGTCACGAAAACGTTCTAATCCTTTGATTTAGAACACAGGAAACGGGGCGGTGGGAAACCATCGCCCCTTTTTCTTCCCGCCTCCCGAATCTGTCGCGGACAGTCGAGCTGGCGGGCTTATCGCGTTATAATCTTCCAAGGAGGGGTGCCGGTTGTCCGGCGCGTAGGAGGAGACACACATGTTGAAGCAAACACTGCTTTCGATGGCCGTCGCAGCGGGCTTCATGGCCCCGGCTGCCGCGGAAATCACGGCGGACCCGATCCCGCCTGAAGCCTTTGCCCAGGTCCCCAATATCCAGAGCGTTTCGCTGAGTTCCGAAGGCGATATCGTGGTCGCCGTCGTGGCCTCGCCCGGTTCGGACAATGAGCGGACGGCCCTGGCAACCTGGCATCTGGACAATCCCAACCAGCCGCCGGTCGTGACGCCGAGCAACAACCGGATGTCGATCGAGGGCGCTTCCGCGCTCAAGCGCGACCGCATTCTCGTCATTGCCCGCCAGGAATGGACGGGTCAGCTGGGTGGCTGCGGTGAAGGCCGGGTGACCGGTGCCACGGCGACCTTCGTCTGGAAAACCTATCTCACCGATGCGGACCACACCGATTTCGACGAAGCCTTTGAAGGCAGCGGCCGTGCGCTTGGCGTGTCCGAAGCGACCCAGCGTTGCTTCGATATCGCCGGCACGACGAACATCGTTGCGGATCTGCCGCTGGATCCGGACAACATCATCATCCAGCGTCTCAACGAATCCTCGCTGAGCTCCGCCTACTACCGCTACAATCTGGCGACCGACCAGGCCGAGCTTCTGCTCCGTGCCGGTGGCCGGACCGATGTCAGCCTGTTCGATCGCCGCAATGGCGATGTTCTGGTTCGCAGCGAACTGGAGCCGGTCGAAGGTGAGCTGGACTATCGTGCACTCACCTATATCCGCAATGATGCGACGGGTGATTTCGAGGTCCATGACGCCCTGACCTATCAGGTCTCCGACCGCTATACGGTGGCCGTGACCGGTCGTGACGAAGCGACGGGCCAGTACTT
>NZLV01000104.1 GCA_002694345.1 Maricaulis sp. | reverse complement strand
GACCACCCCGTCCGCCTCCTGCACCCGGCCGCTGACCGCCAGCAGGCGCGCACCCATCACCACGGGCCGGAAGCGTTCGAACACCCTTGGCCAGACGACCAGATTGGCGACGCCGGTTTCGTCCTCGATCGTGACAAAAACCACCCCGCTGGCCGTGCCCGGCCTTTGCCGCACTAGGACCACGCCCCCCGTCTTCACCCAGCGCCCATTGCCGCGCGCATTGGCGTCCTTCGTGTTCACCAGACCCATTCCGGCATAGCGCTCGCGAAGGAAGCGCATCGGGTGGGATTTCAGGGACAGTCCGGTCGTCTGATAATCCTGCAGGACATGCTCGGACAGCGGCATTTCGGGCAGCCCGGCCTGGCCTTCCTCCCCGAAGCCACTCACCTCCGCCGCATCGAACAGCGGCAGGCCCTTGTCCCGCGACCCGCCCCGCACCGACCAGAGCGCGGCCCGCCGGTCCAGCTGCATGGACCGGAAACTGTCCGCGGCCGCCAGACGTTCCATGGCTCCCCGGCCCAGACCGGCCCGGCGCCGCAGGCTGTCCGGATCGGCATAGCCGGCCTGGCGCGCCGCCATCAGCCGGTCCGCATCCTCCTGGCGCATGCCGTCAATCATGCGAAAGCCCAGACGCAGGGCGAACGCCCCGTCCTGCGCCGGTTCCAGCGTGCAGTCCCAATCGGAATAATTCACGTCGACGCCGCGCACCTCGACCCCGTGCTCGCGCGCATCGCGGACGATCTGGGCCGGGGCGTAAAAACCCATGGGTTGGGCGTTCAGCAGGGCCGCCGCAAACACGTCCGGGTAATGGCATTTCAGCCAGGAGGAGACATAGACGAGGAGGGCGAAACTGGCCGCATGGCTTTCCGGGAAGCCGTATTCGCCAAACCCCTTGATCTGGTTGAAACAGGCCTCGGCAAACTCCGGCGCATAGCCGCGCGCCACCATGCCGCCCACCATCTTGTTCTGGTATTCGGTGATCGTGCCCATCTTGCGGAAGGTCGCCATGGCCCGGCGCAAGCCATTGGCCTCGTCCGGCGTGAACTTGGCCGCATCAATGGCGATCTGCATCGCCTGTTCCTGGAACAGCGGCACGCCCAGCGTCCGGCGCAATATCCGCTCCAGCTCGTCGGCCGGACCGCAGGACGGATCCGGGCTGGGAAAGCGCACCGGTTCCAGCCCCTTCCGACGGCGCAGATAGGGATGCACCATATCCCCCTGGATCGGACCGGGTCTGACAATCGCCACCTCGATCACCAGATCATAGAAACAGCGCGGCCGAAGCCTTGGCAGCATGGTCATCTGGGCCCGGCTCTCCACCTGGAATACGCCCAGACTGTCGGCCTTGCACAACATGTCATAGACCGCCTCATCCCCCTCCGGGATGGTGGCCAGATCCCAGTCCTCACCGCGATAGAAGGCCAGCATGGCGAAGGCCTTGCGGATGCAACTCAGCATGCCCAGCGCCAGCACATCCACCTTCATGATGCCCAGCGCGTCGATATCGTCCTTGTCCCATTCGATGAAGGTCCGTGCCTCCATCGCCGCATTGCCGATCGGCACGGTCTCGATCAGCGGCCCCTGGGTCAGGACAAACCCGCCAACATGCTGGGAGAGATGGCGCGGAAAGCCGATCAATTGCCCCGCCAGGATCAGCGCCTGGCGCAGAACCGGCTTGTCCGGGTCCAGCCCGGTTTCGCGGATATGCTCCGCATTCACCTTGCTGCCCCAACTCCCCCAGACCGTGCCGCTCAGCGCGGTGGCGATGTCCTCTGACAGGCCCAGCGCCTTGCACACTTCGCGCAGGGCCGAGCGCGGCCGGTAGCAGATCACCGTCGCGGCCAGCGCCGCCCGGTCCCGGCCATAGCGGCGATAGACATACTGGATCACTTCCTCGCGCCGCTCATGCTCGAAGTCGACATCGATGTCCGGGGGCTCGCGGCGTTCCTTGGACAAAAAGCGCGCAAAGAGGAGGCTGGAACTGGCCGGGTCGACACTGGTGATGCCCAGGCAATAGCAGACCGCCGAATTGGCCGCCGATCCACGCCCCTGGCACAGGATGCCCTGGCCCCGCGCCCAGGCGACAATGTCATGCACGGTCAGGAAGTAGGCCGGATAGTTGAGCTCCTCGATCAGGGCCAGTTCGCGCAGGATGAGCTGGGAGACCTTGGGCGGAACCCCGTCCGGATAACGCTGTGCTGCGCCCTCCCAGGTCAGGCGGACAAGATGCTCTTGCGGCGTGCTGCCGGCGGGGACCGGTTCGTCGGGATAGACATAGGACAACTCATCCAGGCTGAAGCGGCAGCGCTTCACGATTTCCAGACTGCGGGCCAGGGCGGCTTCATACCCCTCGAACAGGGCCGCCATCTGCGCGGCGGGTTTGAGATGACGTTCGGCATTGGCCTCCAGTCGGAAGCCGGCATCATCGACCGTGCAGCCCTCCCGGATACAGGTCATCACGTCCTGCAGGGGGCGGCGGGCCGGCGTGTGGTAGAGCGCATCCTGAGTGGCCAGAAGCGGCACTCCCGTCCGGTTGGACAGGGCGGCCAATTCGCCCAGCCGCGCCCGGTCGCCCCCACGCATGTGATGGTGCGCCGCCAGGTAGAGCCTATCCCCCCAATGTGCCCGCAATCGCAGCAACAGCGGTTCGAAGTCCGGGTCCGCTTGGGATGGGGGACAAGCGATAAAGATCTGCCCCTCTCCCTGGGCGAGGATATCCTCGATCGTGATCCGGCACTCGCCCTTGGCCACCTCCTCACCCATTTTGCCCCGGGAAATCAGCGTCGAAAGCCGCCCATAAGCCGCCCGGTCCGTGGGATAACAGACCAGGTCAGGCCCCCTGACCGGGCGCAGCCGGGCGCCGACCAGAAGCGGCAGCCCTTGCTCCTTTGCAGCCAGATGGGCACGCACCACACCCGCCAGCGTGTTCAGGTCGCACACCCCCAAGGCCTTGAGCCTCAAGGTCTTTGCCGTTTCCACCATCTCCTCGGCATGGGAGGCGCCGCGCAGGAAAGAGAAATTGGTCATGGCGATCAGTTCGGCATATCCGGTCATGCGAACAGACCGTGGATAAACCAGGCCGGCGGACCGCCCCGGCCATCCCCATACAATCCCTCCCGGAACACCCAAAAACGGCGCCCCTCACCATCTTCGACCCGATAGTAATCCCGCGCACGCGCCGGCCCCTGGACCGGTCGCCACCACTCCGGTGACAGCCTTTCCGGGCCGGCAGCAAAGCGGACCTGGTGGACCTGTCTGCGCCACACAAAGCGCATGGGAGGGCCATGCGGAATCTCGGCAATAACCTGAAGGCTTTCAGGGCGTTCAAACAGGCGGATGGGGCGTTCGGCCTGTCCCGCCGGTGCTGGCTGGTCCCACACGGGCAGGCGGCCTTCATAATTCTCGACCACCTCTGATCGCTCGGGCCAGTGACTGGCGACCGGACGGAGGATTTTCACCACCCTGTCCCCGATCCGGGCCGTGATCCGGTCGGCCAGGAGGGAGAGCGCTTCCATATCTGTTTCATCGCCCTCGAAATCCCCGCCAAAGCCGCGCGGCATAGGCCGGATTACCCCCGTTCCGGCGGCCTCAAGTTCCAGAATTTCAATGCCGAAGCCCGGATCTATCCGCTCCAGCCGGTCGCGGAACAGGCGCAGGATATGCGCCGGATCATTCACCGGACGCGCCGCCGCCACGACCAGCTGCACCACGCTCTGATCGCACCGGAAGGCCGCCAGACGGAACCGCCGAGCACCCTCGCCATGCTCCTGTAATCGCGCACATAATTCCGGTGCCAGACGCTCCAGCCCCGCCTTTACCCCGTCCAGATGGAGCAGGGCTTCCACACAGGGCAGGCGCACACAATGGTCCGGCTTCGGCCGGATCGGATCCACCGGCTCCTGCCGCAGCCCCAAAGCCTGGTCCAACCGCACCAGAACCGCCTCCGCCGCGGCCCTGGAATGGAAACGCCGGGCCAAAGCCCGCCGGTCGATATCATACAGCTGACCGATCCGGGTCAGCCCGAAACGGCGAAGCAGAACAAGAGTTTCCTCGGACAGGCGCAGTCCGGAGATGGGCAGTCGCGCCAGCCCGTCCCGCAAGCCGGCCTCATCCAGGCAGACCCGGCTCACCCCCTCATGGGCCAGCGCCCAGGCCGCCCCCGGGGTCGGTGCCAGGCCCAGCCGGCAGGATAGCCCACCCTGTTCCAGCCGCTGCGCCATGTCCGCGAGCATTTCCGGCTCCCCGCCAAAGAGATGCGCCGCCCCGCTCGTATCGATCAGGAGGCTGTCATCTTCTGCCAGCGCCAAGCTGGGAGACCAGCGCTCCATCCAGAGCGCAAGCGCCTTCAGCGCCCGGCTGTCAGCCGCGCGGTCCACCGGTTCGGCCACAAGCCCCGGAGCCCGTGCCCGCGCATCCGCGAAGCGCAATCCAGGCTCAACCCCCAGCGCCCGCGCCGCTGCATTGGCCGCCACAACCCGAAGGCCATGGCGCCCCGCTTCTGTCAGCGCGAAAGGGGGTGTCTCAGCCGGCTTGTTGCCACCGGGGTTTCCAGGCGTGGGGCCGGAAGGGCGTGACCCGCCGCGGCTGCGGCGCAGACGGTCGAGCGGCCAGTCCGGAAGCCAGACGCAAACATGGCGCCTCATCACGGAACTCCAGATCGAATATCCGTCCCGCCTCGCCCGGCTGCAGGCGGGACTTCTCCAATTCCACGCGCCAGGCCGGCCGCCCCGGAGCGCGCAGATCTGCTGTATCAGGCTGCGAATGGCGCGAGGACACACGCCACCGCCCCTGTGCGGCCGTCGCCCCCGACCGCGTATGAGGAAAAAGCAGAATGACCGGCGTGCGGCTGGCCTGGCTGGCCAGAACCAGGCGCCGGGCTGCCGTGAAATCCATGTCATCCAGCTCGGCGACAACAGCCGCGAGGTCTGTCGCCCGAGCGCCCTCTTCAACCGCTCGCAGCGCATCCATGCGGGTGCGGGCCTCCACCAGGAGAAGCTGTCCGGGGTTCACACCCGCATGCCCCAGCCCGCCACCACACGGCCGCCCATGCTCCGCCGCCAGGGTCTTCTGGATCACCCACAGGCACGCCCCACCTCGTCCGGCATCCCGCAAAGCCGCCAGCGCCAGCCCTGTCAGGGCCGGGAAATCCCCATAGCGGGCCTCCGCCAGCTCATGCAGGCCCGACCGACCCAACCCGAAAGGGAAGGCCAGGTCCGATGCCGGATCGGAGGAATGATGGACGGAACCAGAAATCATTGTTCTGTTTTTGTTCCGAGTCCAGAAAGAGTCAAGAGACCGCCAAGCGAGGGTCGCCAGCCTGGACGATAAAGCGCTGGAATCTCAGGAATCAAATCCGCTCAGGCCGACACGCCCATCCCGCCGGCGAGCCTGAGCACGGCCTCAACCAGCTGCCGCCGCTCATGATCCATAGCCGGCTTCTCCACAGCTCCAACCACATTCGGAAACTCGCGGGCCCGAACAACGGCATCCGCGCGCTGCGACAGAACAAGGACGGGAAGATCCCTCACACTGGCCAGCCGCTGCATCCGGCTCAGAAACCATACACCGTCATGCTCGCCCAGAACCATGTCGAGCAGGATGCAGGCTGGCAGCTTTTCGCGCCCCTGGAGAGACCGCTGGCGCAGAAGTGACCACGCCGCCTGACCCGATGGCACATGTTCCAGCTGAAGCGTGCGGGCATGTCGGGTCATCGCCTCGGCAACGAGCTCGGCATCCGCCGCATCATCCTCGACCAGCAGGACCCGCCGCATATACACAACCCCCGGTGAAGCTTCACTGCACCACCCGTTACAATGATCTTCGCCTCGGCGCCAGAATGGTTTTATTTTGGAACAAAGGAATCGTCAGTTTCGGGGGCTAAATGATGATCAATTCGAAGATGCTGTCCGGAGCATGCCGTGAACTGGCCGCTTGAGCTGCGCGCCCTGCGCTCCAGAGCTGGCCTGACCCAGCGGGGTCTCGCCGAACTTCTGGACACCACCCAGCCCCACATCTCGCGGATCGAGGCCGGGCAGATCGCTCCCCATGAGGATCTGGCGCAGCGTATCCGGCAGTTCCAGAACGCCCCTCAAAGCCGCGGGGTGCTTGCCAGTATTGCGGCATCGGTCCGCCAAAACCCGCACATCGCCTGCCTCATCCGACCGGATGCCGGTGAAATCCGCTATGACACGCTGAGCGCCGGAATGCGGAACCACCCTTTATTCCAGCCGGATCAAGAGGGAGATCGTATCCGCCCCGAAGTCAGCCCCAGAGGGCGTGATCTGATCCTGCGCCTGAAGGAAAGCGGCATTTTCGACGGAAAGGTCGAAGCCATCGAGACACTCTGGGACACTTGGGTAGGGGATACGCCCTATTACTGGCATTCCACCCACACTCCCATCCAGACGGATCGTGGAGAACGGGTCGTGCATTGTGCACTCCGCCCCCTGAGCGAAGCGGATCACGCCAGGATGTCGGAGGAGTGGGGAGGCCAGTATCGCGTCCTGAGCCTCGGCTGAAGCGAACGCTTCCTTTACCCGATTGCCCTAGGCTGGACTCATGATGCGTCCAAGCCTTCTCCTTCGCGGCACCGCTCTCGCGGTCAGCCTGGCCCTGTCGGGGCCCGCCCTGGCCGGCGGGTACAGCAAGAGTCCGCCGGCTCAGCAAAGCGAAGAGAGCCGCCATCGGACACTGACCAACTCGCCGTCCTATGTTCCGATTTCAGCCCTGACGGCGACCGTCCAGGCCAATCACCGGGCGCGGGGCCTGCTGCAGATCGAGGCCGGTCTGGAAGTTCCCGATGCCCAGCTGCGCCGACGTGTGGAGCGGTACATGCCCCGCCTGCGCAACGCCTGGGTCACAGCGCTCAGCGTCTATGCCGGCGTCAATTACCGCTATGGCGACATCCCCGATGCGGACCGGATTGCCGAGGTTCTTCAGGAAGCCACCGACATGACCCTGGGTCAGGAAGGTGCCCAGATTCTGATCGGGATGATCATCATCCACGGCGACTAACCGGCACTAGCCCGCCAACGCGTCCATGAACGCGGCCAGATCCACATCCCTCTGTGTCACACCATCCGCGTCGTGAGTCGCGAGCGTGATATCTACCCGATTGTAGACATTGAACCATTCCGGATGATGATCCGCTGTCTCCGCCTTCAGCGCGACGCGGGACATGAAGCCCCAGGCTTCATTGAAGTCGGCAAATTGGAAACTCTTGAAAATCGCGTCACGGCCCTCAACCGCCGACCACCCGCTCAAGACTCCCACAGCTGCCGCTGCTCCGATTTTCTCCATGGATCTCTCCTTCATGTCCAAAGCGGACATAGCATTCGGCGAACAAGATGAAAGCCCACTTGCGCCACTCTCAATGCACAACCCCAGGGCATTTGTGATACACTCCTCCCTCAAAACGGGAGGATGCCATGCTGTTTGTCACCAATCGCCGCCGCAAGGGCAATGGGGGCCGCAAGGCCGGGTCAAAAGTCCGGTTCGATACCGGAAACCGCTCGCCGGAAGTCGAATTCTTCGCCTGCCGCTTCACCGGCGGCGACACCCATGAATTTCTCGGCTCCAATCTCTTTTTCCAGGAATTGAGGGACCAGCCCCGGCGCAATATTTTTCTCTTTGTGCACGGGTTCAACGTCTCAATGGACGACGCGCTGAAGTCCGCCGCCCGCCTCCAATTGGCATTGGACCAGCAATTGGGGACGGACACACCCGCCGCCAGCCTCGTCGTGCCCTTCATCTGGCCCTCGGCCGGTGCCGTGCTGGAATACTGGGATGACCAGGACAGCGCCAAACACTCGGCTGCAGCCTACAGCCGCTTCCTCAACTTCTTCGTCAAATGGCGCGACAAGGGACGGGGCGACCCCGCGACCGACAATTGCGACCGCCGGATCAATATCCTCGCCCACTCCATGGGCAATCGCGTTCTGGTCTACGGCCTGCGGGACTGGGCCGAGAAAAACGGCGGCACGCCCCACCTGTTCCGCAATGTCTTCATGGTCGCGCCGGACATCGTCAATGAAAGCCTGGAGCGCGAAAAGCCCGGGCGCCTTGTCTCCGACGCCGCCCGGAATGTGGTGGTCTACCACGCGTCAGACGATCTTGCCCTGCGCTCGTCCAAGGCCGCCAATGTCGCCAACGCGATCGCGTCCCGGCGCCTTGGCCATAACGGACCGGAAGACATGAATGCCATCGCACGCAATGTCTTCGCCGCGGACTGTTCGGACTTCAACAATGGCTATGAGCCGCTCGGGCACAGCTATTTCCTGAGGCGCGACTACTCGCAGACAGACCGCGACCCGGGTGTTGTCCTGCGCCACATGGCCCATGCTGTCGACACCGGCCGGGTTGCCGTCCCGGACGGTGAAATTTCCAACCGTTTGGGCGATGGCGGTGAACGCAGGGCCTTTGTCCTGCCGGAGAGCTGGGGACGCTGACCGCCTATTCGGCGGCCGGCATCGCCATCGGCTCGATCCCCAGGGTCTGGAACAGATCGAAATCCTCGCTCTGTTCCGGATTCGGGGTGGTCAGCAGCTCTTCACCAACGAAAATCGAATTGGCACCGGCGAGGAAGCAGAGCGCCTGCAACTCCTTGCTCATGCCCTCACGGCCGGCCGACAGGCGAACCATGGATTTGGGCATCAGAATTCGGGCGGTCGCAATCGTCCGGACGAAATCAATGCCATCGAGCGGCTGGCTATCGCCCAGAGGCGTCCCCGCGACCCCGACCAGGTGATTGATCGGCACACTTTCCGGGTGCG
>NZLV01000103.1 GCA_002694345.1 Maricaulis sp. | reverse complement strand
GCGGCCATGGCCAGATCGCCTGCCAGACCGTGCAAACGCTCATCGACGTAATCGCCCTGGCGGAACAGGGTGTCCACCCGGATACCGGGCAGGCTGGCGGCAAAGTCGGCGATCACCGTATCCGCGGCCTGGGACCAGTGGTCCACCCGCAGCTCCGGCTGCAGATAGGCGGCAACCAGCACGGAGCGGCGGCCATCAACCACGGCCATGGCCCGCGCCGGATCCCGGGCGGATTTCTCGATCGTGGCGATATCGGCGAGGCGGATGAAAGTGCCATCCTCGGCCTGGGCCACGGGGATGTCGCGAATCCGGTCGAGACTGTCGAACTCACCGGCCACTTCGACCGACAGGTCCACCGCCCCGGCCCGCAACTCGCCGGCGGGCGATTTGGAATCCGCGCGGGCGGTCAGGCGGGCCAGATCCGCAATGGACAGACCCAGGGCGGCCAGCTCGTCCGGATTCGCTTCGACACGCACTTCCTCTTCCACAGCGCCGAAGACCTCGGTCTTTTCGGTGCCGGAGAGGTTTTGCAGCCGCGCCTCCAATTCGTCGGCCAGACGCGACAGGATGGCGGGGTTTTCCTCGCCCTGCCCGTTCCAGCTCAGGGCGACGATCATGGTGGCCGCACCGACATATTGGCGCTCCACCTGCGATGGCAGAGCTCCGGCCGGGAGTTGCGACTGAACGCTGGCCACGCGTTCTCGGATCAGGGTCCAGGCCTGGTCGACCTCGGTGACGGACAGGTCTTCACGGACCTGCAGCGTGATCACCGAAATGCCGGAGCGGGAATTGGAGCTGGTCTCATTGATTTCGGCGAGGCCGTGAATGGCCTCTTCCAGGGGTTCGGTGACCAGGGCCTCGACCCGTTCGGCCGATGCGCCGGGAAAGACGGTCACGACCGTGCCGAAGCGCTCGGTCAGGGACGGATCTTCCTGGCGGCCCAGCGAGAGGAAGGCGCCCAGTCCCGCCGCGATCAGCAGGATGACGCTGAGCAGGGTGAGGCGCGGATAGCGATAGAAGAGCGTGCTCATCGGGTGCGCGCCTCACGGCTGGCCGGGACCACGGACTGGCCCGGCGTGACCCGTTGGACACCACCGGCCAGGATCAGCTCACCGGTATTCACGGCGCCGCGCACAAAGGCCCGGTCGGCCTCGACGCGCAGGGTCTCGACCGGTCGCGCTTCCAGGGCATGGCCGTCACCGTCCTGCGGCACCAGGACATAGACGGACCACAGGCCGCGACGGCCCTCGGCGAGGGCCTGGGTCGGCACCCAGAATCCCGACTGCGCCATCGGCGTTTCCAGGGACAGCCGGATCACTTCGCCGGCGGCGATATCGCTGTCTTCTGCCAGATCGATGACGACGGTGACGGTGCGCGATTGCCGGTCGACCACGCCCGTGGTGGCCCGGAACACGCCGGACATGCGGCCGGTGGTGGTCACGAAGTTGAGAACCTAACCGGGTTCCAGACCGGACGCGGCCTGGCGCGGCAAACCGACACGCACTTCCAGGGCGCCCGCTTCCACCAGTTCCAGCAGAGGCTGGCCGGGCTGGGCAATGGCGCCTTCATCGGCGAGACGGGCGGTGATGACGCCGTCGAACGGGGCGGTCAGGACGGAGAGGTCGCGCTGGACCCGCAGCGCATCCGCTGCTGCGGCGGCCGCGTTCTGGCGCGCCTGGGCCGCGCGTGTGGAGGTGACGACCTCGTCAAAGCGCTGCCGGGAGATATGGCCGCGTTCGAGTAATTGGGACTGGCGGGCCTGGGTGTCCTCGGCGAGCGCGGTCTGGGCCGCGGCCTCGGCGGTCTGGGCATCGGCGGCGAGGATCTGCGCGTCCAGGGCGCGGGTGTCGAGCCGGGCGAGCACATCGCCGACGCGGACCCGGTCACCCACATCCACGCTCAGCGCATCCAGCCGGCCGGCGCGCTCGAAACCGAGTGAGGTCTCGCGGCGGGCGGCCACGATGCCGGGATAGAGGTCTTCCACGCTGAGGCCAGCATCATAATCCGCCTCGATGACGGAGACCGGCAGGGGCGGAGGCGGCGGTGGCGCCGAATTGGCCTCGGCCCGCAGGCTCGACACGCCGAAGACGAGAACAGCCATGCCCACAGCGGCAGCCGCCACCATGGATCCGGCACCGAAAGGTCGTTTGTATAGAGACATGCCTGCACCCTCGCCTGTCTGACGAGTGAGATGTAGGGCTTTGAACGGCGTTTGAAAAGTGAACGCTGTTAATTTATTTTCGTATGCGCCTCATGCATCAATTCATGAGGCCCCGAATGATCATATCCGCATGGAAATCGATCACCGAGTCCAAACTGACATGCTCGGAACCGGGCATGCCATTGGGGAAGTCGTCGAGACAGACGATCAGCTGGGTCATTCCGTGCAGGCTGGCCCACACGCTCTTGGACATGACCCGCGGGTCGCCCGACCGGAAATTGCCTTCCGACTGGCCCTGCTGGATCAGCTCGACCAGTGCGGCCTCGGCCTCGAACGCGACTTCCTTCTCCTCGTGCAGATGCGGTTTGGAGGTCACCGACGGCGCGAAGGCCATCATGTAGTGATTGGGCTCTTCCATCCCGGTCTCGATATAGGCGCGCATGCAGCGGGCGCAGAGCTGGGCGGTGCCGCCGCCCTCTTCCATGGCCGCATGGATCCGGGTCATGAGCCGTTCGAAGAACATTTCGCGGATCGCCGCGAACAAATCGTCCTTGGAAGCGAAATACTTGTAGATGGCCGCCGGCGAGTAATCGATCGCTTCAGCCAGGCGCCGCATGGAAATCCCCTCTTCGCCATCCGTGGCGAATATGGATTCTGCGGCATCGATGATTGCTTCGCGAACCTTGCGCCGACGGCGGTCCGCCGGCGTGTCATCGACATCCGTGGTCGTGTCTGCTGCCATACTTGTCACTCACTCCCCGGCTCGCCATTGAGCCTGCCCGTCTCTAGGTATACCGATCACGGACTGAATTGGTCAAAACTGGCACACACTCGCAGGACGTCCCCCTCATGAATGATGATCAGACCCCGCTCGCCTTTCCGGCCCCCGGCGAACGCCTGGCCCCGCATCACAAGAGTGCGGACACGCTGGCCCTGCTGAGCCGCCGCCGCTCCACCGTGGCGCTGGCCATGAGCGAGCCCGGCCCGACGCCGGAGCAGGTGGACGCGCTGATCGCCATTGCCAGCCGCGTGCCGGATCACGGCAAGCTGGCGCCCTGGCGCTTCATTGTCTTCCAGGGTGAAGCCCGCACGCGGTTCGGCCAGGTCCTGGCGAAGGTGTTTTCTGCCAAGACGCCCGACGCCACACAGGAGCAGGTCGCTTTCGAGGCCGGCCGGTTCGAGCGTGCACCGCTGGTGATCGCGGTCGTCTCGAGCGTGACGGAGAACCACAAGATTCCGGATTGGGAACAGGTCCTGTCGGCCGGCGCCGCCTGTCAGAACCTGCTGATCGCGGCCTCCGCCATGGGCTTTGGCGCACAATGGCTGACCGAATGGTACGCCTTCGACCGGGACGTCAAATCAGCGATGGGCCTGGGCTCGGGCGAACGGATTGCGGGCTATCTCTATGTCGGATCCGCCAGCGACCACCCGGTCGAACGCGTCCGCCCCACCGCCCGCGTGGACCACTGGTAGCCAGGCTCAGCCGCGGCCGCGGTAGCCGGGGACGTCCTGGTCGGGGATCCAGACCCCCTTGGGCGGTTCGCCGGTGGCGAAGAAGACATCGATGGGGATGCCGCCGCGCGGATACCAATAGCCGCCAATGCGCAGCCAGACCGGGTTGAGCTCTTTGACAAGACGCTGGCCGATGCCGGTCGTGCAGGCTTCGTGGAAGGCTCCGTGATTGCGGAAACTGCCCAAATAAAGCTTGAGCGACTTGCTCTCGACGATCCACTGATCCGGCACATAGTCGATGACCAGATGGGCGAAGTCCGGCGCACCGGTCACCGGGCAGAGCGAGGTGAATTCGGGGCAGACGAAGCGCGTCATGTAGGGCGCGTCACACGGATTGGCGACCCGCTCCAGCTCGGCGGTTTCCGGATTGTCGGGCAGCGGCGTGGTGGCACCAAGCTGGCCCAGATTGTCGTAGCGATTGTCGGTCATGGCGCGGAGTTAGTCTGCCCCCGGTTCAATGGCAAGCCTCAGACCTCTTCCGGCACATCCACCGTGTCCGGGACCGGCATGGCCGTGCGGGAGAAGACGCGGCGGATGGAGAAGGAAGAGTGGAGACGGGCGACGCCGGGCAGGCCCGACAACACCTCGCGGTGGACACGCTCATAATCATTGGCGTCGCGCACCAGCACGCGGATGAGATAGTCCGCCTCGCCGCTCATCAGATAGCATTCCATGACTTCCGGCACGTCTTCGACAGCGCCTTCGAAGGCAACCAGCGTCTCGCGCTTCTGATTGTCGAGCGTCACCTGGACATAAACCGTGATGCCGCGGCCCAGCGCCTTTTCCGATAGAATGGCGACATAGCGGTCGATCACGCCCGCCTGCTCCAGCGCCTTCACACGGCGGTGGCAGGCCGAGGCCGACAGGCCGACGCGTTCCGCCAGTTCCGCATTCGTCAGACGCCCGCGTTCCTGAAGCTCGGTCAGGATGGAGATATCGACACTATCAAGCCGCAAGACACACTCTCCCCAAGAATTACGATTTGGCAGCAGATCATTCTGGATTTGCCGCAAAGTTGCGTATATATATCGCCATCAACATCGAATGGTGCACGATAATTCACACCAAACGGTGCCGGTTGTCAATTTCGTTCGCCTACGGAAGTCCGGATCGAAGAATTCCGCATATTCCTCCCGCGACCAAGCCAAATGAGAAACAATCATGCGTATCGGGGTCCCCAAGGAAATCAAGGTCCGGGAATATCGCGTCGGTCTGACGCCGAATTCCGTGGCCGAATTCGTGCGTCACGGCCATGAGGTTTTCGTCCAGTCGACCGCCGGTGACGGCATCGGCTTCGCCGACGAAATGTACGAAGCCGCTGGCGCCTCCATCGTGCCGGACGCCGCTGCCGTGTTCGAAAAGGGCGAGCTGATCGTGAAGGTGAAAGAGCCTCAGCCGTCGGAAACGGCCATGCTGAAGCCGCACCACACGCTCTACACCTATCTCCACCTGGCCGCCGACGCGGTGCAGGCCGAGGGTCTGCGCAAGGCTGGCTGCCTGTCCATCGCCTATGAGACGGTGACCGACAATGACGGCCGCCTGCCCCTGCTGACGCCGATGAGCCAGGTTGCCGGCCGCATGTCT
>NZLV01000102.1 GCA_002694345.1 Maricaulis sp. | reverse complement strand
TGACCTGCCGGCCCGCGTGGCCTCGCTGCTGGACGAACGCAAGAAGCTGGAACGCCAACTGGCCGAAGCCAAGAAGCAGCTCGCCATGGGCGGCGGCGGTGGCGCAGCCCCGGCCGGGCCGGAAGAAATTGGCGGCGTGAAATTCATCGGCCGCGTGGTTGAAGGCGTTGGTGGCAAGGATTTGCGCGCCCTGATCGACGAAGCCAAGTCCCAGATGGGCTCCGGCATCGCGGCTTTCATCGGCGTCAATGAGGGCAAGGTGGCACTCGCTGTCGGCGTCACGGACGACCTGACCGGCTCCCACAGCGCAGTGGAACTGGTGCGGGCCGGTTCCGCGGCCGTGGGCGGCAAGGGCGGCGGTGGCCGTCCCGACTTCGCCCAGGCCGGTGGACCCGACGGTGACAAGGCTGCCGAGGGCCTCGAGGCCATCAAGTCCGCCCTGGCCGGCTGATGTCCCGCAAGGCAAAAACAGACACCCAGCTGGTCGGTGACAAGGCCGCGGCGCGCGAGGTCCTGTCCGCGCGTCAGGCCTTCAATGAGGCCCTCGAAATGCGGGCCCTGCGCGCGATCGAGGCCTGCCTCGCCGAGGATGTCATCCTCGTGCCGGGCGATGAGGCGCAACTGATCCACGGGCGTCAGGCGCAGCTTGAAGCCTGGCAGGGAATCTTCGAGCAAATGCCCGATGTCGCCTATCAGCGCCTTCCGGCCCGGATCGAGATTGGTGAGTGTGGCGGGCTGGCAGCCGAGACGGGCCGCTGGACCGGGGCCTGGTCGATGGACGGGATGCAGATCCGCTATTCCGGACGCTATTTCGCCAAATGGCGGTTTGATGGTCTGGCCTGGCAGATCGAGGCCGAAACTTTCGTCACGCTCAAGCGCAGCGGCGGGGCGCTTTAGCGGGCGGGCAGGGGAATGGCGGTTTCGGCGGCCGCCAGCCAGTCACGCGCATCCTCTTCGGTGTCGAAGACCTTTTCCTGTGTCCCCAGCTGACTGGCCGAAGCCGCAACCCAGAAGGCCAGCAGTCCGCGGGACAGGAGGTCGTTGCAGACGATAGCGGCTTGCGGTCGTTTGCGCGGGCCCAGCGCCTCATCCTGCATGCCGAGCATCAGGTCATTGATCGCCCCGGTATCCATGCGGGCGAGGGAGGCATTCTCCAGAATGGTCAGAAAGCGGTACTCGTCCGACCAGGCCTGATCGTCGCGCGCGGATCGGAACAGGTTGAGCAATCCCTTGGCCGTCACCGCGCCGGAAATCCGGTACACGCACAGCCGATGGCCGGGTTCGAACTTGTAATTTGCCTGCATGGTCATCCCCGTCATTGCGAACGAGTCAAAGGCTCCCAAAGCCCCCAGCAGTCCCTGTTCCTGAAAAATACCCAAACTCAGACTGGCAGACAAGCAGTCCCGATTGAAAACTGTATGCTGCAGCGCAAAGAAAAAGGGCGGACCGCTTGGCCCGCCCTTCGTCTCTACTTGGCTGATCCGCGTGCGGACTAGCTCCAGTTGGCCATCGCCTTCTGGAAGTTCTCATCGACCTTGTCGAGGAAGCCCTCGGTGGACAGCCAGCCCTGCTCGTCGCCGACCAGAAGCGCCAGGTCCTTCGTCATGAAGCCGGCTTCCACCGTCTCAATGATGGTGTTTTCCAGCGTCTTGGCGAATTTCTGCAGGTCTTCATTGCCATCCATGCGGCCGCGATGGGTCAGGCCCTGCGTCCAGGCGAAGATGGAGGCGATGGAGTTGGTGGAGGTCTGCTCGCCACGCTGATGCTGGCGGAAGTGACGGGTGACGGTACCGTGGGCGGCTTCCGCTTCCACCGTCTTGCCGTCCGGAGACATCAGCACGGAGGTCATCAGGCCGAGCGAACCGAAGCCCTGGGCCACGGTGTCGGACTGCACGTCGCCATCATAGTTCTTGCAGGCCCACACAAAGCCACCGGACCATTTCATGGCCGCAGCGACCATGTCGTCGATCAGGCGGTGCTCGTAGGAGATGCCCTTGGACTGGAAGGCGTCCTTGAACTCGGTGTCGAAGATTTCCTGGAACAGGTCCTTGAAGCGGCCGTCATAGGCTTTCAGGATCGTGTTCTTGGTCGACAGGTAGACCGGCCAGCCACGCTGCAGGCCGTAATTGAAGGAAGCGCGGGCGAAATCGCGGATGGAGTCATCCAGATTGTACATGCCCATGGCCACGCCGGCGCTCGGGAATTTGAACACTTCATACTCGACCGGCTCGCCGCCATCTTCCGGCGTGTAGGTCATGGTCAGCGTGCCTTTGCCCGGGACCAGGAAGTCGGTGGCGCGATACTGGTCGCCGAAGGCGTGACGGCCGATCACCATCGGCTGCTGCCAACCTGGGACCAGACGCGGAATGTTGGAGATCACGATCGGCTCACGGAAGACAACGCCGCCGAGGATGTTGCGGATCGTGCCGTTCGGCGAGCGCCACATCTTCTTCAGGTCGAATTCTTCCACGCGGGCTTCGTCCGGGGTGATGGTGGCGCATTTCACGCCCACGCCGTACTTCTTGATGGCGTTGGCCGCATCGATCGTGATCTGGTCGTCCGTCTCGTCGCGCTTGGTGACGGAGAGGTCGTAATATTCCAGATCAATGTCGAGATAGGGCAGGATCAGCTTGTCCTTGATCATCTGCCAGATGATGCGGGTCATCTCATCGCCGTCGAGCTCGACGACCGGGGTATCGACTTTGATCTTCGCCATGGGTGTTCTGCTTTCTGTTCGGATTATCGTTCGGACATGCGGTCACGCGCGTCGCGCGCGTGGAAATTTGGGCGCTCTCTAGCATCGGTCGCAGCGGCAAGGAAGGCCCGGCCTGAAAAAGCCTGCCCCGGGTTTTGTCCGGCGGCGCTGCCGTGTTTACTGGTCCGGCGCGCCCCGCCCGGAAACCGGTGGCACTGCAGCCCGCCATGGACAGGGCGGGTCCGGACGAACAAATCAGGCGGATTGCGCCATGAGCCTCGCAGGACGACCCGACATGACCGACACACCCGCCTTCATTCTCCACACGCCCCAGCTGGGCGAGAATATCGGCGCCGCCTGCCGTGTGATGGCGAATTTCGGTCTGCCGGAACTCATTGTCGTGGATCCGCGCGATGGCTGGCCCCAGGACAAGGCGATCACCATGTCCGCCGGCTCGCCCGTGCACGACAATGCCCGGGTGGAATACCGCCTGTCCGACGCGCTGCATGATGTGAACCGGATCTATGCCACCACGGCTCGCCCGCGCGGTATGGAGAAGCCGGTGATGACGGCGCGGGAGGCGGTGGCCGACATGCGCTCCGCCATCGCGTCGGGGGAACGCGTCGCCGTCATGTTCGGGGGCGAAAAGGCCGGCCTGCCCAATGAGGCGGTGACCCTGGCCGATGCCATCATCACCCTGCCGGTGGATCGCAGCTTCTCTTCCCTCAATCTGGCGCAAGCTGTCGCCGTGATCGCGTATGAGTGGAAGGCGGAAGAGGGCACGCCGGCCGAGTTCGAACCGGTCTCCGATATCGCCAGGCGCGAGGATCTGGAAGGCATGTTCGAGCACTTCGAATACGAACTGGAGCGTGCCGGCTATTTCTATCCGCCGTCCAAAACGCCGCTGATGACCCAGAATTTGCGCAATGCCTTCATCCGGGGCCGCTGGACCGAACAGGAAGTGCGCACCTTCCGGGGGGCGGTCAAGGCGCTCGCCCTGGGCCGCGGCAAGGCCCGTGTGGTCCGGGAGGACTGAGCACCATGTTCCAGCTGATGATCGGTGCGGGCCTGTTTGGCAGCCTCATCATGCTGGTCGCATCCCTGCGCCGGGTCTCCGGCGATGCCCGCTGGGCGACGGCCTGGTTCGGCTGTACTGCCATCGCCCTGCTGGGCATTCTTCTGGCGCGCGAGCTTTCCGGGCCTGTCGCCCTGCTGATCGCCATTCTGGCCAGCACTGCGGCGCCTTCGCTCATGCCCCTGCAATACCTTCATATCCGGGCATTGACCGGGGATCCGCAATCGCACCCCTGGCCGCATCTCGCCGTTCCGGCTGGCAATCTCATCGTCACGGTCGGTGTCATGCTGATGGCAGGTGCCAGCGCGCAGGATGGCGTCGTCAGCTCCGGTTTCAGCCAGGGGCAGTGGATCAATGCCCTGACGCTGCTGGTCGTGATTGCGCTCGGCTTCTATCCGGCCACGGCCCTGCGCCGCTTGTGGGCGGCTCGTCGCAAGCTGGCCGGCATGCCGGGCCGGCAGACCCGCAATCGGTATGACTGGCTGATCGCCTGGTGTGCGCTGTCTTTTGCCGGCGTGCTGGCGGCTGTCCTGTCCGATCTGCGCTCCATCCTTGGTGCCGGTTCCACGGCGGAAGTCGCCTATCTGGCCTCCGGTGCCCTGACCTTGCAGGTCGTGGTGGTCGGGATCCATGTCTCCGGCACGATCGGAGCCTTTGATGCGCTCAAACTTCCCGACACGGATGCGTTGGACCGGGACGCCGCCCAGCTGGATGCCTGGATGCGCGAAAACGCCGCTTTCCGGGAGGCTGGACTGTCGCTGGAGCGCCTGTCCGAACGTTTGGACTGGACCGTGTCGCGCACCGGTTCAGCGGTCCGCGCCAGTGGTGCCCAGCACTTCAATGACTATCTCAACCGATGGCGGGTCGAGGTCGTGAAGCAGGCCCTGAAGGACAAGCCCGACACCGCATTGCTGGAACTGGCACTGGATGCCGGTTTTGGCAGCAAGTCGTCCTTCAATGACGCTTTCAAGCGTCATGTCGGCCAGACGCCGAGTGAATACCGGCGCAGCCTGGGGGCGACCGGATAGAATCCGGACGTCCGGATTTCACGAATCCGGCTTATCCGGGCGACGCCCGCCCGAAAAGGCCTCACCCATCCGGTCACATCAATTCCTCGACGTGACCGGAGATCCACCATGTC
>NZLV01000101.1 GCA_002694345.1 Maricaulis sp. | reverse complement strand
GGACCGAGGAAGTGATCGAGGCGGTCTCGGCGTCCGAACGTGTCGTGGAGCAGAGCTTCCTCGAGTACGACACCCGCACGATCGAGGACTATGTCCTGTTCCGCGCCAAGTCGGACCATTTGTTGTGGAAGAAGCATCTGGCGGAAATGCTGGTCGGCCGGCAAACGGTCGACCCGTCAGAGCTGGCGGACCACCACGCCTGCCGGCTGGGCAAATGGTATGACCAAGTCAGTGATGCCGATCTGGTATCGCACCCGGCCTTTCAGGCGCTGGAGACGCCCCATGCCGTGGTTCATGCCGAGGGCAAGGAGGCCGCGCGCTGTTGCCAGGCCGGTGACAAGGCGGGCGCGCTGGAGGCCTATGCCCGCATGGATGCGGCTTCGGTCCAGGTCATCGAGCTGCTGGATACGCTGCTGGCGCGCTAGCTCTCCCAGCGGCGGGCCTGTTCGATCAGGAAGTCCCGGAAGGCGACGATGCGGCGGGAGCCGCGCAGCTCGCTGGGATAGACGAAATAGACCTCGAAGTCGGGGCCTTCGACATCCGGCAGGACTTCCACCAGATTGGCGTTCTCGCGGGCGACATAGTCGGGCAGGGCGGCCACGCCCATGCCGGCTTCGACCGCTTTCATCACACCATAGATCGTATTGACCTCGATCACGGCCGGACGCGGGGGCTCGCCTTCGGGGCGGCCGACCTTGGCGGCCCAGTCGAGACCGGGGATCGGCGCCAGTTGCGGCGGTCCGTAATGGATGATCGGGTGATCATCCAGATCTTCCGGCTTTGAGGGCGCGCCGTGCTTCTCGATATAGTCGTGGCTGGCATAGAGGTGCTGGCGCACGGACATGAGCTTGCGCTGGACGAGGTCATTCTGCGTGGAGGGCCAGGGGCGGATGCCCACTTCGGCCTCCAGGCCGGCCAGGTCCAGCTCATGGTCGTCCAGCATCAGGCGGATGCGGATCTGCGGGAACTGGATGTGGAATTCTTCCAGACGCCGGGCCAGCCAGATGGCGCCGAGCGCGGTGGGGGCCGTGACCTTGAGCTCGCCGGACGGCTCGTCACGGGCATCGTGCACGCGGGCCTCGGCGATGGCGACCTTGCCATTGATCTCGTGGGCCGCCTCGAACAGGAGATTGCCCGGTTCGGTGGGGATCAGGCCGCGAGCGTGGCGGTGAAACAGCGTGACGCCGAGATCATCCTCCAGGGCGGCAATCTGGCGCGAGACGGCCGATTGCGACAGGCCCAGCATTTCAGCAGCCTTGGTCAGCGAGCCGGCCAGTGCAGCGGCGTGGAAAGTCTTCAGCTTGTCCCAGTCCATGGCCCCGCCCCTTGCCGGAATCAGACACATCAAAGGGGCAGTCTATCCGCATGCGGCAAAATCGCGAGACCTGAAATGCGCAAGCCGGCCCTCACCAGGGCCGGCTTGCCAACGCCAGGGGGAGGAATCAGGCGTTGATATTGGCCGAACGCGAGGACGGGTAACGCGGCCCGCTGACCTTGTCGGCCAGGGCGTTGAGGCGTTCGGTCTGATTGTCGGTCAGGCGCAGTTCCAGCGCTCCGAGATTGGATTCCAGATTGGCCAGCTTGGTGGTTCCGGGAATGGTGAGGATGTCCTCGCCGCGCCCCAGCACCCAGGCGAGGGCTACCTGGGACGGCGTCGCACCCAGCGCATCGGCCACGGCCTTCACTTCCTCGACCAGGTCGAGATTGGCTTCATAGGCGCCTTCGGCAAAGCGCGGCTGGAATTGACCCTGCCGGAAATCGCCCTTCTCAGGCTTGCGGTCGCGGGTGAAGGCACCGGTCAGCATGCCGCGTCCCAGCGGGGAGTAGGCGACCAGCGAGGCCCCGATTTCCCGGACACCGTTCAGCTGGGTCTGCTCGATATCGCGGCTGAAGATGGAATATTCCGACTGCAGGGCGGCAATCGGGTGGACCTTGTTGGCCTTGACCAGGGTGGCGCCGGAGGCCTCGGAAATGCCCAGGGCGCGGACCTTGCCTTCCTCGACCAGTTTCGCCATCGCGCCCACGGTTTCCTCGATCGGCGTGTCGAGATCGACGCGGTGGAGATAGTAGAGGTCGATAAAATCGGTGCGCAGGGATTTGAGCGATTGCTCGACGGCGCGGCGCATATTGGCTTCCGACCCGTCGACGCCGGTCATGGCGCCGGTCTTGGGATCCCGGGTCGGGCCGAATTTGGTGGCGATGATCACCTTGTCGCGGCGATCGTGGAAGGCTTCGCCCAGCAGGCGCTCATTGGCGCCCATGCCGTAAAGCTCGGCGGTGTCGAAGTGATTGACGCCCCGGTCGATAGCGGAATGAAGCAGGCTGACGCCCGCATCGGTCGTCACAGCCGGGCCATAGAATTCCGACAGGCCCATGCATCCCAGGCCGACCGGATTCACGAACAGGCCGGAATGGCCGATTTCTCGCTTTGTCATGTGTCTCTCCCGCTGCAGGACGGCTTCTGGCGAGCCATCTCTTATCCAGTATGGAGACACAGAATAGCATTTATCCCGCTTCGGGGATAATTCGAAAATTTGGTATGCCCATGCGTGGGTGTTTTATGCCACCAGATTGCGTTGCAGGACTGGCGTTCCCGCTAGCCCTCGGGATTGTCTTCCCGGTTTTGGGCCGGCGTCCGGCCGCCGAAAGTCGGCGACATGTTGATCACCGGCGCATCCTCGCCCTGCGGCTGGACAGGAGCCGGGGCGGGCCCGTCATCCGTCGTCGGCAGGTCGATCGTGCGGACAATGCCGATCTCGCCATTGCGATACATCTCGATGCGGCGCTCGATGACATGTTCCATCAGGATCCGGCCCGTGGTCGGCATCGTGTAGCAATCCAGATTGTTCAGATTGACGCGATTGGTGCCGATCGGCTGGGACACCTGGACCGGGCTGCCACCGCCGCCGCAGCCGATGACGCCATTGGTCATGTCGGCGATCAGCCAGGTTTCGACATCCGCCTGGATCGGCAGGTTGTTGTCCAGCTCGGCCGTCGTGGCGGCATTGGCATAGGTGGCCAGGTGCTGGCGCAGGTCGGCGTCATAATCCGGGAAGAAATGGGCGCCTTCCGAATAGAGCGAGGAGACCCGCACCGTGTCGCGGGCCAGTTCGACACCGCGCAGCGAGTTGATGAATTCGGCGGCATTGCGGTCCAGCTGGTCCCACACCGTGCGGCCGGTAAAGGCGCTGCGCAGGATGGAGGGGCTGCCGATCGTGCCGCTGTGGAAGCCGTACATGACGCGCGGATCGTCCCACAGGCGGTAGACGATATTCAGGCGGATATCGTTGAGGCTGAGCGGAACGCCGGACACGTTGAGGATCTTGGCGTCGAACAGGCCTTCGCTGGTCCCGGCGGCGCGGGTGCGGTCGATATGGGTTTCCGGATAACGCGCCAGGATGTTCTCGATCACGGTCGCATTGTAGAGGTTCAGCCAGTAGGCCAGCTGCTGGTCGCGATTGAGGCTGGCGAAATCGATCCGGCTGGGCAGGGCTTCCATGGCGACGCGGAATTCGTGCACGGCCTGCTCATAGGGCTCGTCCATCAGGTGATAGACGACGCGGTTGGCTTCGTAGCGGTAGCGCGTGGCATTGCCGCGGAAGATCCGTGTGCCGGTCTGGACCGGGCGGCCGCGGGCGGGTTCGCGGGTCGAGGGCGGGACGCGCAGCACGATGTCGCCGAGCACATCGCTCCAGGCGGTGAAGTCGATCGTGCGGGTGGAGTCCGGATTGTGACCGTAGAACACCGAGATGTCGGCGGCCGGCGTGGTCGCAGCCTGCTGGGCCTGGGCCGAGGCAGGCAGGATGACGGAACCGGCGGACAGGGCCGTGGCGACGAGAAGAGCAGACAGGATACGCGGCATACCAACCCCCGGAGTACGCAGTAAGACGGATAGGCTCATACAGGCCTTCAAGGTTCCGCCCAAGTTGCAAATAGGAAAGGTGTGACCCTATTCCCGGGATGCCAGGTAGCGTTCGGCCTCAAGGGCTGCCATGCAGCCCATGCCAGCCGCGGTCACCGCCTGACGATAGACGTCATCTGTAACATCTCCGGCGGCAAAGACACCGGGGATTGCCGTCTTCGGCGTCCCGGGTTCGACCTCCAGATAACCGCCATCCTTGGTCGGCAGCTGATCGATGAAGAGTTCGGTCGCCGGGGCGTGGCCGATGGCAACGAAGAAACCATGGGCCGGGATGTCGGTGGTCTCGCCGGTCTTGACGTTCTTCACGCGCACGCCGGTGACGCCCGGCGGGTCCATCTCGCCGAGGACTTCCTCGATCTCGCTGTCCCAGACGATCTCGACCTTTTCATTCCGGAACAGGCGCTCCTGCATCACTTTTTCGGCACGCAGGCTGTCGCGACGGTGGACCAGGGTGACCTTGGAGGCGAAATTGGTGAGGAAGAGGGCTTCTTCCACGGCGGTATTGCCGCCACCGACCACCACGACTTCCTTGCCGCGATAGAAGAACCCGTCACAGGTGGCGCAGGCGGAAACGCCGAAGCCCTGGAATTTCTGCTCGCTCTCCAGACCCAGCCATTTGGCCTGGGCACCGGTGGCGATGATCACGCTGTCGGCGGTGTAGGTGGTGCCGCTATCGCCCTTGAGCACGAAGGGGCGCGTCTTCAGATCGGCGTCGACGATGATGTCCGAGATCATCTCCGTACCGACCTTCTCGGCCTGTTCGCGCATTTGTTCCATCAGCCAGGGGCCCTGGATGACATCGGCGAAGCCGGGATAGTTCTCGACCTCGGTGGTGATGGTCAGCTGGCCGCCCGGCTGCAGGCCGGCGATCAGGACCGGTTCCAGCATGGCGCGGGCGGCATAGATGGCGGCGGTGTAGCCGGCAGCGCCGGAGCCGATGATGATCAGGCGCGAATGACGCGTCTCGGACATGGTTTCACCTTTGATGTCTGGTCTTGCGGCGCGGCGCCGCGCGGTCGGTTGAGTGCCTTATATAGGGCGTTTTGCGCGCGGTGCAGGGCGGGCCGCAGCAAGCGGGCTATGCAGAATTGGCCGGGATCAGGGCGCGCACCATGGAGGGGTCGGCCGGGCCGGGCCATCCCATGGTCTCGAACGGGTTGGAGCCGGCCTGGCCGGTGGCGAGGAGATGGGCGGCATAGAGATGGGCCGAGCGGGTTCCCGTCCGGCAGTGCAGCACGACATTGCCGGGCTCGGTCTCGAGAAGATGGGCCAGTTCGGCTGTGTGGATCGGGTTGGCGCCATAGGGGCCGCCGATCGGCATCTCGACATATTTCATGCCGCAGGCCGTCACTTCGGCAGCATGGTCGAAGGGCAGCTGGGCGATCTCTTCGGGCGTGCGGGAGTTGACGACCAGTTTGACCCCGGCATCGGCCCAGGCGCGGATGTCGGCCTCCAGCGGCTGGCCGGCGAGCCAGACCCGTCCATGGCGGCAGACGATATTGTTTCCTTCCGGTGCCATCAGGCAGTCTCCTCCAGCGTGCGTGCGCCCTGCCAGCGTTGCAGCAGGATGTCGGCCATGCGGCCGGTTTCGTCGAGGGGCGTATAGGTCCAGCGCTCCAGCCGGCCCAGATAGGGCCGGGTGATGTCCCGGCCTTCCAGGGCGGCGTGCAGGCGGGCGAATTTGC
>NZLV01000100.1 GCA_002694345.1 Maricaulis sp. | reverse complement strand
TGTGTAGTCCTCGAGCTTTTCACGCTGTTCGGCCACGATTTCGGGCTTGGCATTGGCGACGAATTTCTCGTTTCCGAGCTTTTTCTCAAGCCGCATGATCTCGCCATCCAGCTTGGACAGCTCTTTTTCGATGCGGGCGCGTTCGGCGGCGAAATCGATGACGCCTTCCAGCGGCAGGGCGAGCGTGGTTTCGCCGAGCGCGGTCTGGGCGGAGGCCGGCGGCACCGTGTCGGAGACACCGATATCGGCCAGGCGTGCCATGCGCTGGATCAGGGCCTGGTGGCGTTCCAGACGCGCGGCAGTCTCGGCAGAGGCGCCCACGGCGATGAGCGGGATCTGGGCACCGGCCGGGATGTTCATTTCCGAGCGCAGACGGCGGATATCAGTGATCAGATCGATCAGCCAGCCAATCTCGGCGGTCGCTTCGGCATTGTCGAGACCATCGAGGACAGGCCAGCTGGCCGTGATCAATTGCGTGTCGCGCTGACCGGTCTGGCTCCACAGCTCTTCGGTGACGAAGGGCATGAAGGGGTGCAGGATTTTCAGGGCCTGGTCGAGCACATAAGCGGTGGTGGCACGGGTCTCGGCCTTGGCGGCCTCGTCCTCGCCCTGCAGGAGCGGTTTGGCCAGCTCCAGATGCCAGTCGCAGAACACGTTCCAGACGAAACGGTAGGCAGCCGCCGCG
This sequence comes from Maricaulis sp., assembly GCA_002694345.1. Lineage (GTDB taxonomy): Bacteria > Pseudomonadota > Alphaproteobacteria > Caulobacterales > Maricaulaceae > Maricaulis. The sequence continues at coordinate 12,095 of NZLV01000100.1, read as the reverse complement.
GCATCATTGAAGCGGAACCCGTCCAGCCCGGCATTGATCGCCTTCACCGTTGAAGCGGCCTCGGAGAGGATCCACTGATTGACGGTGCGGGTGACGGATTTGGGATCGAAATCGGCCGGGGTGACGCACTCATTCATCTCGCAGAAGCGCGCGGCATTCCACAGTTTCGTGCCGAAATTGCGATAGCCTTCCACGCGTTCCTTGGACATGCGGATATCGCGGCCCTGCCCGGCCTGGGCGGCCAGGGTGAAGCGCAGCGCGTCGGCGCCGTATTCTTCCACGATCTCCAGCGGGTCGATCACATTGCCCTTGGACTTGGACATTTTCTGACCCTTCTCGTCGCGCACGAGCGCGTGGATGTAGACATCCTTGAAGGGGATTTGCGGCTGGCCATCGGCGTCCTTCATGAAGTGCAGCCCCTGCATCATCATGCGGGCGACCCAGAAGAAAATGATGTCGAACGCCGTGATCAGCACGGAGGTCGGGTAGAAACGTTCGACTTCCTTGGTGTCGTCCGGCCAGCCCAGCGTGGAGAAGGGCCAGAGCGCGGAGGAAAACCAGGTGTCGAGGACATCGGGGTCCTGAACCAGGCTCACCCATGTTTCACCGGCATCGCGGCCGGTGGCATAGCGCACCCCATCGCCGTCAGCCGCCACACGGATTTCGACACTGTCGCCATAGAAGGCCTTTGCCTGCGCCTGCAGGTCTGCCTCGGTCTCGGCCACGAAGATATGCCCAGCGGCACCTCCGCGCGGCAGGACTTGCGCATTGGCCCCGTCCAGGGTCTCCAGATGGGCGAGGTCTTCTTTGCTCGGACCATACCAAGCCGGCACCCGATGCCCCCACCAGAGCTGGCGCGAGACGCACCAGGGCTGGATATTGCGCATCCATTCAAAATAGGTCTTTTCCCAGGCCTTGGGATGGAAGGTGGTGCGGCCATCCTCGACGGCGGCGATGGCTTCCTTTGCCAGGGTGGCGGCATCGGCGAACCATTGGTCGGTCAGCATGGGTTCGATGACCACGCCGGACCGGTCGCCGAAGGGTTGCTGGATCTTCTTGTTCTCGACCAGCGGAATGGCATTGCCCTGCTCGTCCTCGGTCATCACGGCGAGGCCTTCGTCCGAGATCGCCGCGACGATCTTCTTGCGGGCTTCGAACCGGTCCAGACCGCGATAGTCTTCCGGCACGAGATTGATAGCATCGACCTCGGCTTCCGACGGCAGGTCGGCACCCTTGGCAATCGCCTGGGCCTGGGCTGCGCATTCGGCATAGGACGGGCCATCGGCGCGCATGGCGGCCTGCACGTCCATCAGACGGTAGAGCGGAATATTGTTCCGCTTGGCGACTTCATAATCGTTGAAGTCATGGGCGCCGGTGATCTTCACCGCGCCGGAGCCGAAATTCATGTCCGGATATTCGTCCGTGATGATAGGGATCAGGCGGCGCTGTTCCTTCGGGCCGACCGGGATTTCGCACAGCGCGCCGACGATCGGGGCATAGCGTTCATCATCCGGGTGCACGGCAACGGCACCATCACCCAGCATGGTTTCCGGGCGGGTCGTGGCGATGGAGATATAGTCGCGCTCTTCCTCCAGCACGACAGTCCCGTCCGCATCCTTCTCGACATAGGTATAGGTGCGGCCGCCGGCGAGCGGGTATTTGAAGTGCCACATGTGGCCATCGACTTCGAGATTCTCCACCTCGAGATCGGAAATGGCGGTTTCGAACTTGGGATCCCAGTTCACCAGCCGCTTGCCGCGATAGAGCAGGCCTTCCTTGTAGAGCTGGACGAAGACTTTCATCACCGCCTTGGACAGGCCCTCATCCAGGGTGAAGCGCTCACGCGACCAGTCACAGGAGGCGCCCAGACGGCGCAGCTGTGTCATGATCTGGCCGCCGCTCTCGGCTTTCCATTCCCAGACGCGCTCGATGAAGGCCTCGCGGCCCATATCGCGGCGGGACATCTGGCCTTCCTCGGCCAGCTGGCGTTCCACCACCATTTGCGTCGCGATACCGGCATGGTCGGTGCCCGGCTGCCAGAGCACGGAACAGCCCAGCATACGCTTGTAGCGGACCAGCACGTCCTGCAGCGTGTTGTTCAGCGCGTGACCGATGTGGAGACGGCCGGTGACATTGGGCGGCGGGATGACGATGGAGAAGGCTTCCGCATTGTCGTCATCGACCGGCTGGAATGCCCCGGAGGCCTCCCAGGCCTCATAGATCCGGGTTTCGGCGTCCTGGGGGTTGAAAGTCTTGTCCATCATGGGATCCGCGTCTTGATTGGCCGCGCAAGGCGGGCGTTTGCACTGTTATGGCAATCTGACGCGGAAAGTCAGCCCGGGAACTGCGGATGGGGTGGTTGTTTCGGTCTTCCAGCACCGGGATTTTCGTCTCTTGCCAGGGAGAAGGAGGTGAGTTTGGCGCAGACGGCACTCCTTCTCCCCGGGGAGAAGGTGGTCCGAAGGACCGGATGAGGGGGGAAGCGAGGTGTCCGCCCTTACACGTGGTTCAACGGATTGTCCGGGTGAGCTTCCCAGTGAACTGCTTCCCCGATCACCTCCATGACCGCATCCGTTTCCTTGAGGATGTAGCGGTTCCAGAAGCGAAGAACTGTATAGCCGCGAGCTTCCAGGAATTCGGTGCGGCGCTGGTCCTCCTTTTCCATATCCGAGTGTTGCCCACCGTCCGCTTCGACAATCACGCGCGCAGATCGAGAGGCGAAGTCGACGATATACGGACCAATAGGCACCTGACGCCGGAACTTCACGCCCATCAAATTGCCATTTCGCAGACGCGACCAAAGCCGGGCCTCAGCGGGTGTCTGGCGATGGCGGAAGGCTCGCGCCCGATTGATGTTTCTGTGCTGCGTTTGGCTTGGCACGGGCGGTGTCTTCCCCCTCTCCCGCCCCTTCGGGGCACCCTCTCCCCAGGGAGAGGGAGGTCACATCCAGCCTAGCTTTGTGCCTTGCCCAACCTTGTGACGCCGCTCACGCAAAAACAAAAAAGGCGCGCCCTGGGGCGCGCCTTTTGGAACTCGTATCCGGTGCGGCCTAGCGGCGGCGGCGGGAGACGCGGTCGATTTCGGCCTGGACCTTTTCGTCGACGATGGACGGCAGGTTGGCGTCGAGCCATTCCTTGAGCATCGGACGAAGCAGGGCACGGACGACGCCTTCCAGCGTGCGGCCTTCCTCTTCGGAAATGCGGATCTGGTCGGCCAGGGTGTGGAAGGAGCCCATGGCGGCCGAGGCGGCCGGTTCGGACATGATGCCTTCGGAAACTTCTTCCTCGAGCGCGTCGAAATCGATCTCCGGCTCGGGCTCCGGCTCGGCCATGGCGACCGGTTCTTCCTCTTCCTCGCGGTCGACGATCATCAGATCATCGTCCATCGACATCGGATCGGTACCGCTGTCCGCGTCATCGACCTTTTCGGTCAGCTCGAGCACGTCCTCGACACCGGCATCGTCATCGCCGCCGAACAGGGCATCGATATCGTCCTGGGATTGCGGCTCGTCCTCGACGGGTTCCGGCGCAGCCTCGGCTTCGGCTTCCGGCGCGGCTTCATCATCGTCCTCATTAATGATCCGGCGGATCGAGGAGAGGATTTCTTCCATCGACGGTTCGTTATCGGCGGTTTGCTCAGCCATGCGCCATTCCTTGCGATATGCGGGCGTTTTCTCTTCTAACGCGAATAAAACGGGCTTGAAGCAGCCTGTCCAGCCCGAGAGTCGCCGGAAAGGCTAGTCCCAGGGCGTTAAGTCAAGGTTAGGGAAAACCGATTCGCGCCCATCATCTGCAGCCGGGTCATAAATTTCAACATTCAGACCCAATTGCTGGGCCGAAACGGCGCCCATGGCCTGGAGCAGATTATAGCCGGCAACGTAGGAATCGCGTTCCGCGGTCACGAGGGTCAGCCGGGATTCGAGCAATTCCTGTTCCGCATCAAGAACATCGAGCGTGGTACGAATACCGACATAGGCCTCCTGCTCGACCCCGTCGAGGGCGATTTCATTGGCGCGGACGGCCTGACGGGAGCTTTCGATCACGGCCAGCGAAGCGACATAGCCGCTCCAGGCATTGGTGACACCCTCGGTCACGAGACGGCGGGCTTCACGGACCTGAAAACGGGCCTGTTCTTCCTGCGCGACCGCGGCGCGGACGCGGGAGCGATTCAACCCACCGGTGAGAATCGGAACGGAGACCCGGCCCATCACCGACACGCTGTCGCGCTCATCGCCGGTGAAATTGCTGTCCCGGGCGGCCGAGGCCGTCGCGGACAGGGAGACTTCCGGCAGCATGTTGCCGCGGGCGATGCGAATGGCGTGCTGGGAGGCCTGTTCGGCATATTGCGAGGCCAGCAATTGCGGCGAGTTGGCAAAAGCGTATTCAGCGGCATCGGCCAGATGGTCGGGCAGGTCCGGCAGTTCCGGCGGATCCTGCAGCGTGGCCGGCGGATTGCCCGTCACGCGCTCATAAGCGGCACGGCTGACGGCCAATTGCGCCTGGGCACCGGACAGCTGGGCCTGGGCGCCGGACAGGCGGGCCTCGGCCTGGGCGACGTCGGTGCGGGTGATCTCACCGACCTCGAACCGGTCTTCGGCGGCTTCCAGGTGCTGGGCCAGCACGTCGACATTATTGCGGCGGATTTCCACGACCTGGGCATCGCGGCGCACGTCCATGAAGGCCGTCACGGCGTTCACCAGAACGGTCTGTTCGGTGGCGCGCAGGTTTTCGCGGCTGGCCATGATCACGGCGGTAGCCTGGTCGATGGCACCGGAAATGCGGCCGCCCTGATAGAGCGCCTGGGAGGCGGTCAGGGAATAATTCTTCGGGGTCGCATCGCTTTCGGAGACCGATGACAGAGGCTGCCCGCCGATCACGAATGTGCTGGATGATTCGGTGTGCTGGCGCGAGATCGAGGCCGTGGCGGACACGGTCGGCAGCCGGCCGGCGCGGGCCTGGACCCGCTGCTCGTCCGTCGCGCGCAGACTGGCACGCTGGGCCTGCAGGGTCGGGTTGGAATTATAGGCCTGCGCGAGGGTCTCCTCGAGCGTCTGGGCCTGTGCAAAACCGGCGAAGGCCAACAGGGACACGCTCCCGGCCAGAGCCATCGACCATTGCTTCAATCGCATCATCCAACTTCCCCTGAAGTCTCGGGACCGGCTTCCCCTGCCCCTGTCATCGCCATAATAGCGCCCGGACCGGACATGGCCAGTGACGCTTTGTCCATGCATATAGGTGGCACGACCCAAAAAGTGAACAGTGTTTACTTACTTATTCTGCAAAGTTTGCAAATACACGAACAGACGTATCACGGTCCAGCGCGAAAATTCCGTCGCGACCCCGTGTCACATCCCGTGAAAAATCAGAAGGCGAAGCCGGCTTCCGCTTCAAAGCCCGGCAGGACGGTGGCGTTGGCGTCGAACACCACGCGCTCACCGATCCCGGCGGACGACTTGGTGAAGACGGTGGCCTTGCCGACCGGACCCTTGCGCACGATGACGACGAGACGGCCGCCCTCGGCGAGCTGGTCGAACCAGGCGGTCGGCACGGCGTCGACAGCGCCATTGACGAAGATCACGTCGAACGGGCCCTGCTTCGGCACACCGGCCTTGGGGTCGCCCTCGACGACCACGGCATTGTCGGCACCGATATCGGACAGGAGGCCGGAGGAGCGGGACAGGCCGTCCTCGTCATTCTCGACGCCCACCACGGTCTCGGCCATGCGGGCCAGGATGGCGGTGGAATAGCCGCGTCCATTGGCGATATCGAGCACGATGTCGGTCGGCTGGATGTCGGCAGCATGGATCAGCTTGGCCATGTCGCGCGGACGCATCAGGGTGCGGTTGTCCGAGGTCACGACCTGGCTGTCGGCATAGGCCGAGGCGCGGCGCGAGCGCGGCACGAAAAGTTCACGCGGCGTGTTCAGGAAGGCGGCAATGAGACGCCGGTCGGTCACGTCGGACGGCCGGATCTGGCTGTCCACCATATGTTTGCGTGCCTGGTCGAATTCGCTCACGGGTCTCTCCCTGCGGTCCGGAAGCCGCTGATATATCCTGTGTGCGCAAGGATCGGCAACCACCAGACTGCGCGAAGAGCGGGGCAAAGCGCCGCAATCTCACATCGCTGTGAATTGGCGCATTGCTCCCATCGGTCTGTGGGGTTATAGCTCCCGGCTCCATTCCTGAGGCACCGTGGCGGAGTGGTTACGCAGAGGACTGCAAATCCTTGTACCCCGGTTCGATTCCGGGCGGTGCCTCCACCCTTTCCCTAAAATCCGATCTCCAGACCCTTGTGGTCGCGGAAACCGCCCGAATCGTCCGGCGTCAGCCCGGCGATGACGCGGAGCAAATCCTGTGCAGCCTCGTCCGGCGGGCGGACATCCAGACCGGATTTGGAAAAGGGTTCGGACAGTCGCGTTGCCACCGTGCCGGGGTGCAGGGCGATGCAGATCGCCTCGGGCTTGCGCCGTTGCATCTGGATCGAGACGCTGCGCAGGATCTGGTTCAGGGCCGCCTTGGACGCCCGATAGGCATGCCAGCCGCCCAGCCGGTTGTCGGAGATCGAACCGACGCGCGCCGACAGGGTCGCAAACACCGACCGCCCCTGACGCGGAAGCAGGGGGAGGAAATGTTTCATCAACAAGGCCGGACCGGTCGCATTGAGCGCGAAGGCGCGGGCGAAATGCGCCGGATCCAGCTCGCGCAGGCTACGCTCGGGTGAGAATTCCGCGTCATGCAGAAAGCCGGTGGCGTCAATGATCAGGCGGATCGGGGCCTTTGAGGCCTTGAGCTGTCCGGCGGCGGCTTCGATGGAGGCCTCGTCCAGAAGGTCGAGCGGCGGCGTGCTGCGCCGGGACAGACCGGTGACGGTCCAGCCCTGCGCCTGCAGCGCCGCCACAAGGGCGGAGCCGATCCCGCCACTGGCGCCGATCACCACGGCCTGTCCGCTCTGACTGTCGCTCATCTGCGCATCCACTGGTCTGCCCTGCCTGTGTCTACGTAGACAGGGGCAAAACGGATGGAAGCAATGACAGACCTCGTCCTGGTTCTGGGAGACCAGCTCACTCACGATTTGCCCAGCCTGCGCCAGAAGCCGGCGGCGGCTGATGTCGTGATGGCCGAAGTGACGGCAGAGACGGAATATGTCTGGCACCACCGCAAGAAGATCGCCTTCATCTTCTCTGCCATGCGCCATTTCGCGGACGCGCTGCGCGATGAAGGGCGGACGGTTCACTACCGCGCCTTTGACGAGACCCCGCCCTGCCCCGACCTGGCCAGCGCTGTGGAAGACGCCCTCAAGGCGGGCTCCTACGACCGGTTGATCGTGACCGAGCCGGGCGAGTGGCGGTTGAAGCAGGAGATCGAGACCTGGTCGGACCGGTTCGGCGTGCCGGTCGTGATCCTGGAGGATGACCGCTTCGTGTGCTCCCACGACCGGTTCGCGCGCTGGGCCGAGGGGCGCAAGCAATTGCGCATGGAGTATTTCTACCGCGAGATGCGGCGCGAAACCGGCCTCCTGATGGAGGACGACAAGCCGGTGGGCGGACGCTGGAATTTCGACGCGGAGAATCGCGAGGCGGCCTCATCCAGCCTGTTCATGCCCCAACCCTTCCGGGTGGAGCCCGATGCCATCACGGCGGATGTGCTGAATCTGGTCGAAGACCGCTTTGACGGGTTCGGCGACATCCGGCCCTTCCATTTCCCCGTGACGCGGAAGGGGGCCCTCAAGGCGCTGGACCATTTCATCGAGCATGCCCTGCCCGATTTCGGCACCTATCAGGACGCCATGCTGACGGGCGAGCCCTTCCTCTATCATTCCCTCCTCTCCGCTTATCTCAATGTCGGCCTGCTGGGTCCGCTGGAGATCTGCGAAGCGGTGGAGGCGGCGTGGAAGCGTGGCCATGCGCCCCTGAACGCGACGGAGGGCTATATCCGCCAGATCATCGGCTGGCGGGAATATGTGCGCGGCATCTATTGGCGCGAAGGCCCGGACTATGTCCGCCGCAATGCGCTGGGCGCGGACCGTCCCCTGCCCGACTTCTACTGGAGCGGCGAGACCGACATGGCCTGCCTGGCGGCCGCGGTCGGGCAGACCCGCAAGGAAGCCTATGCCCACCATATCCAGCGCCTGATGGTGACCGGCACCTTCGCCCTGATTGCCGGAATCGATCCGCACGCCCTGCACGAATGGTATCTGGCCGTCTATATCGACGCCTTCGAATGGGTGGAGGCGCCTAATACGGTGGGCATGTCGCAATTTGCCGATGGCGGACTGCTGGGCTCCAAACCCTATGCCGCCAGTGGCGCCTATATCGACCGGATGTCGGACTACTGCACCGGCTGCCGCTATGATGTGAAGGACAAGACGGGCCGCAATTCCTGCCCGTTCAACTCCCTCTACTGGGACTTCCTGGCGCGGAACGAAGACACACTGCGCGGCAATCCGCGCCTGGGTCCGGTCTATCGCAATTGGGACCGGATGAGCGACGAGAAGCGGCAGGCCTATCGCGACCGGGCCGCCGAGGTGCTGGCCGCGCTCTGAGCCGGCTTCGACCGACGGCAGCGCTCGGAACAGTATTTCACCTCATCCCAGACCCGTTCCCATTTCTTGCGCCACTGGAAGGGCCGTCCGCAAGTAAGGCAGGTCTTTTCAGGCTTGGGATTCCGGGAGGTGTGGCGGGGCATGCTCCGGATCTAGGCTGCCCAGCGGCACCGGCAAGATCAGGCGTGTTCGGCGTTCAGTGAGCCGTCGGGATTGATGCCGGCCTTTTCCAGTTCCGGGCCCAGCTTGCCCAACAGGAAGAGGACATACATGCGGTAATCGCCGATCAGCGACCAAAGCGGGTAGGTGAAGGTCGCCGGCTTGTTGCGCTCGACGAAGGCATGACTGACCCAGGCGAAGAAATAGCCGGAGACCGGCACAGCCAGGAGCAGCCACCAGGTCTGCGTCACCAGGGCCGCCAGCAGGACGATCAGGGCGAGGGTCGAGCCGACATAATGCCAGTTGCGCGTCGCCGGACGGGCGTGCTCGCGCAGGTAAAACGGCCAAAACGACTTAAATGTCTGGTGTTCCCGCATCGTCCTCTCCGGGTGATTCGCCGATTCGAATCAGGGCCGCGCCCTGACGCGCCACAATAAATCGCGATTTCATGGTGAATCAAATCCCGCCCTGAAAGCCGGCATTTCGATGATTCCATTAGGCTTTCAGCAAGGACGATAAACCAAATACCGAATTGACCCTTTCCTGTTAACTCCGCCTTAAGGGTTCTGACCCAATTCTTCACCCGTCTTCCCGTGAAGACACCCCACCATCCACCCAATGCCTTTTCGGGAGCCTTCGTGGCTCCCGATTTTTTTTGCAGAAACCCCTGCAATTCAGCGCAGAAGGGTGCTTGCGCGGCGGCGCGAAGCTCTGATACAAGCCACGCCTCGCTTGCGAGAAGAGTGTTCCCCGGTAGCTCAGTTGGTAGAGCAGGTGACTGTTAATCACCGGGTCGGCGGTTCGAGCCCGTCCCGGGGAGCCACTCTCGCGAATTTCCTTGATATTGTTGGTGAGTTGAGCGCTGTGCGGGCTTTTGTGGTCCGCCTTGCGGACGCCCCTCATCCGGTCCTTCGGACCACCTTCTCCCGCAAGGGGAGAAGGAGGACAGTGAGCTCTACCCTACTCCCTCTCCCCTTGCGGGAGAGGGTGGCGCACATGCGCCGGGTGAGGGGTTGGCGCGCAGCGCCCGCCAGAACTAGTCCACCAACCGCTCATCCAGCTTGCGCGCCGCGTCGAAGAAGCGCCGGCGCAGGTCGGCGGCGTGCGGGTTGTGGCGTTCGATGGCCCGGAAGAGTTCATCGCTGTCGTCGGCGACCAGGCGGGCGGCTTCGGCGAGGAGGTCGTAGGAGCGGGTCGTGTAGGGCGCGTCCATCAGGCCGAGATCGGTGATGACCTTGGACACCAGGTGGGTGAGTGCCTGGACGCTGGCCATGGTGCGGTCATGCGTGTCGGCATCGGAGAGATGAACGTCCAGGGCGAGTGTGTCCCTGAGGAAGTCCGCGACGCAGCCGGCCTCCACGCCGGGCTCCGGGCACAGGACGATGGATTGACCGGTCACGCCCTTGGCGGCCGATTGCGGACCGAAGAGCGGGTGGGTGCCCAGGATGCGGGTGCCGGCCGGCAGGGTCTCGCGCAGGATGCGCAAGGGTTCCAGCTTCACCGAGGCGACGTCGATGACCAGGGCATGCTTGGCCAGATGCGGCGCGATGGCTTGTGCCACGCTGGCCAGCGCCTGGACCGGGACGGCGAGAATCACGACGGGCTGCGCCGCCGCCTCATCCAGCTCCACCCAGCGTCCGCCGGGCAAATCGCGCACGGACGGGTCGTGCCCGACCAGGTCAAAATGCGGGGCCAGATGCGTCGCCGCCAGCTGGCCAAACGCGCCCAGGCCGATCAGGCCGATTTGGGTCTTTGGTGTCATGTCATCCCCATGCTTCCCGCACACTAGCGGGAATCGGCAGGCGGGACAGACCTATTGCGCGGCGGGAGCTTCCACGGCGCTGGCGAGTTCGCCCCCCTCACCTGCCTCACTCTGGCGTTTCCACATGTCGGCATAGAGACCGCCCTTTGCGAGCAGGTCGGCATGACTGCCGCTTTCGGCGACATGGCCGTCATCCAGAACGATGATCCGGTCAGCACCGGCAATGGTGGAGAGACGGTGGGCGACGGCGATCGTGGTGCGTCCCCGGGCGGCTTCGGCGAGCGCATCCTGGACATCCTTCTCGGTCTGGCTGTCGAGCGCCGACGTGGCTTCATCCAGGACGAGAATGGCCGGGTTCTTGAGAATGGCGCGGGCGACACCGACACGCTGTTTCTCGCCGCCGGACAGTTTCAGGCCGCGTTCGCCCACCACGGTCTCCAGACCATCGGGCAGGCCGTCAACGAAGGCGGCCAGGCGGGCGCGTTCGACGACATCGCGGATCTCCGCCTCGCTGGCCTCGGGGCGGCCATAGATGATGTTGGCGCGCAGTGTGTCGTTGAAGAGGACGACATCCTGGGGGACCAGGGCGAGACTGTCGCGCAGGGTCTGCTGGGTCACCTGACGCAGATCCTGGCCATCAATCCGCACGGCCCCGCTTTCCGGATCATAGAAGCGGAAGAGAAGCCGCAGCACGGTGGACTTGCCGGCCCCGGACGGGCCGCAAATACCGACGAAACTGCCGGCCGGGATCTCGAAGCTGACATCCTGGATCGAGCGGGAACGACCATCATGGGTGAAACCGACCCGGTCGAAACTCACCGAGCCACCCGTGACGTCCAACGGCTTGGCGTCCGGCGCGTCGGCGACATCCGGCTGGATCGCCAGCGTCTCGAAGACGCGCTCCATGTCGACCGCGCCCTGTTTGATCTCGCGATAGGCCCAGCCGAGAATATTGAGCGGCTGATAGACATTCATCAGGATCAGCGTCACGGCCGCGACATCGCCGGGCTGAAGCTGACCATTCCAGGCTTTCCAGCCGGCCATCAGCGCCATCGCCAAGAGGCCGCCATTCATGATCAGCGCCTGGGCCCCATTAAGCAGGGCCAGGGAGGATTGGGACTTGGCCGCCGCATGGGCGTAGCGGGTCATGGAGCGGTCGAAAGCGTCGGCCTCGCGGCGTTCCGCGGCGAAGGCTTTCACGGTCTCGAAATTGATCAGACTGTCGACGGCGCGGGCCGAGGCTTCATTGTCAGCCTCGTTCATGGTGCGACGGATCTGGACGCGCCATTCGGTCACCGACCAGGTCAGCACCATGTAGATCGCCACGGTGATGATCGCGATCACCGCAAACTCCCAGCCGTAATTGGAGCTGAGCACCAGCGCCGCCAGACCCAGTTCCAGCAGCGTCGGAGCGATGTTGAAGATCAAAAAGCGCATCAGGAAATCGACGGCGCGGGCGCCGCGCTCGATGATGCGGTTGAGCGCACCGGTGCGCTTGGTCTGGTGATATCCGATGGAGAGCGTCTGGACGTGGGCGAAGGCGCGCACGGCAGTCAGGCGCTGGGCATCCTGGCTGACCGGGGCGAACAGGGCATCGCGCAATTGCGGCGCCCCGACCGAGAGGAAGCGCGCC
>NZLV01000034.1 GCA_002694345.1 Maricaulis sp. | reverse complement strand
ATGACATCGCCGTCTTCCATGTCGGCGACCGCCGAGGCGGCATGCTCACCCACGGTTTCCGTGCAGAAGCTGATCGCCTCACCGAGCAGGTCCGCCAGCGGTTGGCAGACCGGCTCCAGCGACATCTCCGGCACGACCTGCCCCTTGGGGCGACCGAAATGCGCCAGCAGGACAACTTTCGCCCCGGCCTCGGTGAGGAACTCGATGGTCGGCAGGGCGGCGCGCAGACGGGTATCATCCGTCACCGCGCCATCCTTCATCGGCACATTGAAATCGACGCGGACAAGCACGCGCTTGCCGGCAACATCAGCATCCTGGATGCGGCGGATCTCGGTCATGTCGGGCCTGTCCTGTCGGTATCGCTTAGATGAATTTGCCCATGGCGACCGCGGTATCGATCATGCGGCAGGCAAAGCCCCACTCATTGTCGTACCAGGTCATCACGCGGGCGAGGCGCTCGTCGATCACCTTGATCTTGTCGATGGCGACGATCGAGGAGCGGCTGTCATGATTGTAGTCGATGGAGACCAGCGGGATGCTGTCATAGCCCAGCACACCCTTCATCGGACCGTCAGCGGCAGCCTTCACGGCTTCAGCCAGTTCCGCTTCCGTCGTCGCGCGGCCCGGCGTGAAGACCAGGTCGATCAGCGACACATTCGGGGTCGGCACGCGCACGGCGGCACCGTCGAGCTTGCCGACCAGTTCCGGCAGGACCAGGCCGACAGCCTTGGCGGCACCGGTGGAGGTCGGGACCATGGACATGGCCGCGGCGCGGGCCCGGTGCAGGTCCTTGTGATTGCGGTCCAGGGTCGGCTGGTCACCCGTATAGGCGTGGATCGTGGTCATGTGACCGCGCTCGATGCCAACGGCGTCATTGAGGACCTTGGCCACCGGGGCCAGGCCGTTCGTCGTGCACGAGGCGTTGGAGACGACGAGGTCATCGGCGGAGAGCTGGTCGTGGTTCACGCCATAGACGATCGTCTTGTCGGCGTTCTTGGCCGGGGCCGAGCACAGAACCTTCTTGGCGCCGGAGCCTTCGATGTGCGCCATCGAGGCTTCCTTGGAGTTGAACTTGCCGGTGCACTCCAGGACGATGTCGATGCCCAGATCCTTCCAGGGCAGCTGGCTGGGGTCGCGGTTGGAGACTTTCTGGATCTTGCCGAAACCGGCATCGATCCAGTCATCGCCGACCTTGATTTCACCCGGATAGCGGCCGTGCACGCTGTCATAGGTCAGCAGGTGGGCATTGGTCTCCGGCGTCGAGCTGTCATTGATCGCGACGATCTCGATCTCGTCCCAGCGCTTTTCTTCCAGGACGGCACGCAGTGCCAGGCGGCCGATACGGCCAAAACCGGTAATTGCGACGCGAAGAGCCATGCTTTTCATCTCCTTGACGGCTACCGGATCCACAAGCCGACCCGGCAAATCTGGCGCGGATTTAGCGGCCTTTCCCGGCCCCGTCCACCGATGGAGTGCGACGAAATCCCCGAAAACGGAAATTTTTCGATTTCTGGTGCAGGCGCGCCAATCATCCGAGCACAGCGCAAGATGCGCAAAATACAGGCCGGAAACAGGCTCAAGTTCGCGAAATAAAACTCATGATAACGCTACCGCCAACCCGCTTCGGCTCGTCAGCGACGGATCGCAGTCACAATATGCTGTTTTGTTTTTGAATCCGCGCTTGCACAGCGCCCGGCGCAGGCTGGGACTTGAATTACGCCGCCCCCCTTGCGAGAACCCTTCGACAATAGATCAACACGTCGAGGGCAGACGTACATGAAAGTAATCATTCTGGGTGGAGACGGCTTCTGCGGATGGCCGACGGCACTTCACCTCTCCAATCTCGGCCACGACGTGGTCATCGTGGACAACCTGTCCCGTCGCAAGATCGATGTAGAGCTCGAAGTCGAGAGCCTGACCCCGATCCGTCCCATGTCCGAACGACTGGCCGCCTGGAAAGAGGTTTCCGGCCGCGACATCAAGTTCGTGAACATGAATATCGGCAAGGACTACCAGGAACTGGTCGACCTCATCGCCGACGAAAAGCCGGACACGATCGTCCACTTCGCCGAGCAGCGCGCCGCGCCCTACTCGATGAAGTCCGCGCGCCACAAGCGCTATACGGTCGACAATAATCTCAATGCCACGAATGACGTGCTCGCCGCGATCGTCGAGAGCAATTCGGACATCCACCTCGTCCACCTCGGCACGATGGGCGTCTACGGCTATGGCACCGCCGGGATGAAGATCCCCGAGGGCTATCTCAAGGTGAAGATCGAAACGGATGAAGGTCTCAAGGACCAGGAAATCCTGTATCCGGCCAATCCGGGCTCGATCTATCACATGACGAAGACCCAGGATCAGCTCTTCTTCCACTTCTACAACAAGAACGACAAGGTGAAGATCACCGATCTCCACCAGGGCATCGTCTGGGGTACGCAGACGGAAGAGACCAAGCGCGATGAGCGCCTGATCAACCGGTTCGACTATGACGGTGACTACGGCACGGTGCTGAACCGCTTCCTGATGCAGGCCGCCGTGGGTTACCCGATGACCGTGCACGGCACGGGCGGCCAGACCCGCGCCTTCATCCACATCCAGGACACGGTGCGCTGCGTCCAGCTGGCGGTCGAGAACCCGCCGCAGGATGGCGAGAAGGTCCGCATCATGAACCAGATGACCGAGACGCACCGCGTCCGGGACCTGGCCGGCATGATCGCCGAACTCGCCCATGCCGAGGTTCAGCTGGTTCCCAACCCGCGCAATGAAGCGGACGAGAACGACTTGCACGTGGAAAACGACACCTTCCTGCAAATGGGCCTGAAGCCCACCACGCTGGCCGACGGCCTGATGGAAGAAGTCACCGACATCGCCCGCAAATATGCCGAGCGCTGCGACAAGTCGAAAATCCCCTGCATCTCCTATTGGGGCAAGGGCCGCGAAGAGGCCGCTGCCAAGCCAGCCACCAGCACGGCCGCCGAATAGGCCTCCGACACACCGGATACGAAAAGGGCGCCGCTGGAGGCGCCCTTTTTTTGTGCCCTGATCACTCGGCCAGAAGCCAGGCCAGGGCATCCGCCTCTTCGTCGAACACGGCAAATTCGTGCAGCCCGTCCTTCATCGGCAGGTGCTGCCAGACCTGGATGATGGGCGAGTTCCAGCGCTCCGGGACCACCCAGGCCTCACGCGTGCCGGGACCACGCTGGGCCTGGCTCGCCTCCATATAGGGCATGGCGACCTCGAGATACTGCTCCACCGTCAGGGCGCTGAGATCGGCTTCCGGGTCCAGCCGCGTCAGGATGCGGCGCGAACCCGGCCAGTCCGGCTCATGAATGAGTTCGTGATCCGACTTCAGGATCTCCGCCATGTCGACGGCGCCGGAAAACCGGATGATGAAGACCCCGAGATCCCGGTCATAGCGATAGGCATAACTCATCAGAAGCGCGTCCCGAGCTAGGCCTGAAGAACCCGGACCATCTTGTCCAGGAAGGCACAGCATTCGCCGAGCTGGTCGATCGCCACGAACTCATCCGGCTGGTGCGCCTGGCTGATCGAGCCCGGGCCGCAGACCACAACGGACAGGCCGGCTTTCTGGAACTGGCCCGCCTCGGTGCCATAGCTGACCACGCGGGTGGAATTGTCGCCGGTCAGCTGGCGCGCCAGGCGCTCGGCAAGACCCTCATCTTCCGGCGCAAAGGCGGGAACATCCGAGCGCACGGAAATCTCGATTTTTGCTTCCGGCGCCGCCTGGCGCATCTGCGCCTCGATCCCGGCCGCCTTCTCGCGCAGGCGCGCTTCCAGACCGTGCGGATCATCCCAAGGGCAGGGCCGCATCAGGGTGCCGAACTCGCAATCCAGCGCCAGGATGTTCAGCGCCGTTCCGCCCTTCACCTCGCCAATGGTCAGTGTGCCATAGGGCGGATTGAACGGGCTGTCCGCCGGCGCGGCGGCTTCCATTTTCGCGGCTTCCTCGACGAGGAAATTCATCAGGGGCACGGCATGGGTCACCGCACAGGCTCCATCCTTGACCAGGGAGGAATGCGCTTCGCGGCCGCGCACCTTCACCACCATGGAGAACAGGCCCTTGTGCGCCGTGACGACCTTCATGTCGGTCGGCTCGCCGACCACCACCATGGCCGGCTTGACCGGGCCTTCCATGATCCGGTCGATCAGGGCCGGCGCGCCGAGGCACCCGACTTCCTCATCATAGGACAGGGCAATATGGACCGGCTTGGTGAGAGAGGCCGCCGCCATCTTCGGGGCCAGCGCCAGGATACAGGCCGAGAAGCCTTTCATGTCGCAAGTGCCGCGGCCATAGAGCTTGCCATCGCCCTTGTCGGTCAGCACCCAGGGGTCGGACGTCCAGGGCTGGCCATCCACCGGGACGACATCGGTATGACCGGACAGGATGACACCGCCATCCACGGCCGGCCCGAAGCGCGCATGCAGATTGGCCTTCTCGCCATCCGGCGAGGGAATCCGCTCGCACACAGCCCCGAGCGCGACCAGCTTCGCCTCGACATGGTCGATCAGGGGCAGATTGGTATTGCGGGAGGTGGTGTCGAAGGCCACCAGCTGGCGCAATTCTTCAATGGCAGTATCGAGATGGGTCATGGCATTCGTCTGACAAGGCCATCGCCCGCCGTCAATGGGTATTGCGGCCCTCAGGCCTGCGGCATGGGCACGACACTGTCGACCGAGAAGGTGGCGTAGAAGGTTTCCACCAGCGGCAAGGCCACCGGATAGGAATAATCCACCTGGATCCGGCCCACCGGGACAGCGCCCGTATTGTCGACCTGGAACACGACCTGGACCTCCAGATCCTCACCCATTTCCGCCAGATCGCTTTCGATCAACTGGGTCAGCGCCGCGGCATCGACACTGGCATCGATCATGGCCACCCGCGCGGCGCGCTCGGCGATCCATTGCACGGTCGATCCCTTGTAGAGGGCAAGGGATATCTGGATCACGCCGATGATCATGAAGATCAGGGCCGGCGAGATCAGGGCAAATTCCAGGGCACCCGCACCGGAATGGTCGCGCCCAAAACGGCGCAGGACAGACAGATCAGCGCGCACGGACCACCTCCTCGACGCTCACCTCATATTCCCCGAACACGCCGGTGAAATAAGCGGTCGCTTCCAGCTCATGCATGATGTCCGGCACGCTGCCATCCGGGCAGAGCTGGCCACACGGCGCATCGACCTCAGCGCATTTGCAGCACTTCACCACCGTCACCTGGGCGTTTTCCGGACGATTGGTCCAGGAGCGGTTCACGATCGAGATGGCCTCGTCAATGTCTTCACCGCCCGCCATGAAATACTGGGCCCCGCCCCGCACGGCAGAGTGCAGGTCGGTCCGGTCATAGGTCATCCGGCCCAGATCGAACACGCCCAGCAGGAGCGCGGCCAGGACCGGCACGATGAGCGAGAATTCCACGGCGGCTGTGCCGGCGCGGGAGGCGCTAAATTGCGACAGGATCGGCTTCAGGGACAGGATGAAAGACGTCATCAGGATCACTCCACCAAACGGACATCGCCGGGGATTTTCGGGAAAGTCAGGCCAACGCCTGTGCAATCGGTCGTGATATCGGCATTGCCGCCGATCTCGACCGTATAGCCGACCAGCTGCATGCAGCCGTCCTGGCCGGAGAAGTCGCCCAGGAAGCTGATATCGCTCGCCGGGGTGTAGATGGCGCCGGTGATATGGCTGTCGGCCGTGCCATTGAACGTGTGGTCGACGCCGTAATCATCGCGGTCACCGAAGAAGACGAGACCGGCATACTCCCCGGTATTCGGCGCGGTCAGCTGAACCGTGGCACCCCCATTGAACCGGGCGCGGGCCCCATCGGTGAAATAGAAGGTCACGCCGTCGCCCTGGACATGGGCCTGCGCCCCGATGCGGAAATCCCCGCCATCGATGACATAGACACCCGGTTCGAACTCGTAATCGCCCGACAGGTTGAGGCCATTGCAGAAGCGCTTCACACCCGACGGACCGGCGCTCACCGTCACCAGACCGCCATTCGGACCACCCCCGCCACCATTGATATTGGAACAGGAAGACGGCAGCGTCGGCGGCTGGACATCCTCATAGGGGTCCTGGGCGCGCGGCAGATTGACCCGCGCCTCGCGGCAATCGGTCAGCGTGTAGCCGGCACTGCCGCCCACTTCGAAACCGCCCACGGAATTGATGCAGGGCGTTTCCACGTCCGTCGAGCCGCGCAGCGTCACCGCATCATCCGCGATCGAATTGGACATGAT
>NZLV01000033.1 GCA_002694345.1 Maricaulis sp. | reverse complement strand
TATAGCCGCCCACTTCAACCGGATCAACGCCCGCCGCCGTCTAACCCCGTTGAGCGCGCCCCGGCACGTTCCCCCAGAGCGATAAGTCCGACGGGGTAATTCGACAAGGGGTTGATCTTTTCAATTTTTAAGCGAACGTACTCCTATCAAAACTTGAGGGAGAACCCCATGTCCAAGCTGTTGAGACATCCTGCCTTTCTGGCGGGAACGGCCGCGCTATGCCTGAGCGCAGCGGCCGCCGCCGAAACCGAGCCCTTCATCGGGCAGGTCATTCCTGTCGGAGAGAATTTCTGTCCGCAAAACTATCTGCCAGCGGCCGGCCAGATGCTGTCGATCGCCAGCAATACCGCGCTCTTCTCCCTGGTCGGGTGCAATTATGGCGGGGATTGCCGCAGCACGTTTGCCCTTCCGGACCTGCGCGGACGCGCCATCATCGGGACCGGCCAGGGCCCCGGACTGCCGGACTATCAGCGCGGCCAGCACGGCGGCTCAACTCAAGTGTCACTGACGCCGCTGGAACTGCCCAACCACCATCACTCCATGATGGCTTCGACACAGGCACCCCAGCTCAACTCGCCGCAGAACGGCGCGATGCCAACCTATCAATACGCGGCGGCGGAGATCTATTCGGACCAGAATCCGGGCTCGGCCCAGATGAATCCGGATGTGCTCGGCCATACCGGCGCCAGTACACCGATGAGCATCGTGCAGCCGACTGCGACGATCAATTACTGCATCGCCGTCTTCGGCCTGTATCCCCCGCGCAACTAGCGCCCCGGTAGCCCTTCAGGAGTTTCGAATGAAACATGCTCTCTTGTGCGCGGCCGTGGGCCTCGCTTCCCTGACCGCCCTGCCCGAAGCCGGCGCTCAGGCCACCCCGTTTGTCGGCCAGATCACTCCGACCATTGCCAGCTATTGCCCGCGCGGCTGGGCCAATGCCAACGGCCAGCTTCTGGCCATCGCGGAATATGACGCCCTGTTCTCGCTGTACGGCACGATCTATGGCGGCAATGGCACGACCAATTTCGCCCTGCCGGACCTGCGCGGACGCATGGCCGGCGGCCAGGGCAGCGGTCCGGGCCTGACCACCCGCGTTCAGGGCTCGATGTACGGTCAGGATGACACCACGCTGAGCACCTCCCAGATGGCGCAGCACACGCATACCATGGCGAGTTCCTCCTCCGCACCGACCACGCCGGAAATCCAGAACGGCGTGCTGGGCACTTTCCCCGCCGGGGTTCCGGCCTATGCACCGGGCAACTCGTCCGATCTCACCCAGACGCTGAATCCCCAGACCGTCGGATCCACCGGCGGCAGTCAGCCGGTGCCTCTGCAGCAACCTTATGCCGTCGTGAATTATTGTGTCGCCCTGTTCGGCATTTACCCGTCCCGCAGCTAGTCCGGAGGCTAGACCCATGAAAAACACGCTTCGCGCAGCCTTTGCTGCTACCGCCTTCCTGGCTTCGGGTGCGATCACAGCCTCGGCCCAGGCCGAGGCCAGCCTGGGAGATATCATCCTGGTCGGCTTCAACTTCTGTCCGCGCGGCTATGCGGATACGCACGGCCAGCTCCTGCCGATCAATACCAACCAGGCCCTGTTCTCCCTGCTTGGCTGCAATTATGGCGGCGATTGCCGGACCACTTTCGCGCTGCCCGACTTGCGGGGCCGGATTCCGGTGAGTTATGGGCAGGGCGTCGGACTTCCCGACCATGCACTGGGGGCCCGCTTCGGGTCCGAGACCACGACCATGCTGTCCAGCAACATGCCCGATCACAGCCATGCCGCCTTCGGCACGGCTGCAGCCCCGAACGAGGAAACACCCGCCGGCAATTCGCTGGCCAGCTTCCCGGCGGGGACCACGAATATCTATTCGACCGGACCGCTCAACGAGACCATGGCACCGGGCGTGATCGCTCCGGCGGGCGGCAGCCAGCCGATCAGCGTCAGCGCCCCGACAACGACGCTGCGCTATTGCATCGCCACCCAGGGCATCTTCCCCAGCCGGAACTGACCGGCCAGGCCTGAGCCAGCCGGCGCTGCCTATTCGGCGGCGTCGGCCGCGCTGGCATAGATGGATTGGCGGGGCTTTTCGAGCACGCGGCGGACCATGGGCTCGAAAAAGGCCAGATCCTCGCTCTCATAGTCCGGATCGAAGGCCGCCTGGTCGTAGAGATGGCAGAACTGGGCACAGGCCTCGAAATGGGGATGATCGCGATATTGCTCGCGCATGTCCCGGTCCATGCCCAGATGATGGAAGAAATAATAGCCCTGGAAGATCCCGTGATGGGCGACAATCCAGTGGTTCTCTTCCGACACAAAGGGTTTGAGGATCGCGGCAGCGATGTCGGGATGATTATAGCTGCCCAGCGTGTCACCGATATCGTGCAGCAAGGCCATCACGACATATTCCTCATCACGGCCATCGCGATGCGCGCGGGTCGCGGTCTGCAGGGAATGTTGCAGGCGGTCGATCGGAAAGCCGCCATAATCCCCGTCCAGAAGCCTGAGATGGGTCAGGACCCGGTCCGGCAGATTGGCCGCGAAGGGTCCGAATTGCGCGGCAATCGCGCCCCAATCCTCCTGGGTGCCTTCCACCATATTGCGGAATTTGGCGCGCGGCGCGTTCTGGTCGTCAGCCATGTGATCCTCCCGGGTTTTTCCGTACCGTGACGAGGAAAGACCGGGCTGGCAAGCGTCAGAGGTCCTCGATGGTCTGGGTCAGATCGCTGTCGGGATTGTCGCCGGTATTCACCACGCCTTTTTTCTCGATCAGCATGAGATGGACTTTCTCGGTCTGTGCGATCGGCCGGTGGCGGACACCCTTGGGAATCACGCACAGCTCGCCCGGACCCAGGATGATCGGGTCCTGATCCTCGATCTCGATCTTGAGAATCCCGCGCGTCACCAGGAAGAGCTCGTCTTCCTCCATGTGCGCGTGCCAGTCGAAATGGCCATGCGCCTTGGCCAGCTTGATTTCATAGTCATCCAGTGTCGCAATCCGCTTGGGCGACCAGACCTCCTTGAATTGTGCGTGCTTATCGGCGAGGGAAATGGCCTTGACCGTCATCACTGTCTCCTGCTGCCCGGACGGGCGGTATCGCGACACTCTATCCGGTTTAATTTGGAGGGGCGAATGAAGCAGGACAAGGACCAGACTGCGGCCGGACTGCTGGCCCGCATGGCCCCCGTTCTGGACCCGCACATCTGGGTCTATGCCTGTCTGCCGCCCGGACAGGCCTGCCCGTCCGGCCTGTCCCCCCTGATGACCTGCCGCGAGACGGAGGGCCTCACCCTGGTGCTGACGGAAGACGAGGCCCGCTCAGTCGGTTTGGCCGCGCGCTTTCCCTGCCGTCTCATCACGCTGACCGTCCCGTCCGATCTCGAAGCGGTCGGATTTATCGCGGCCATTGCGCCTGCGCTCGCGGATCAGGGCATCAGCTGCAATGTTGTCGCGGGCTTTCACCATGACCACCTTCTGGTCCCGGCAGAGCGGGCGCAGGACGCGATGGCGGCACTGGACGCGCTGAGCCGTTCGAATTCGATTGACGACGGTCAGGACCGGCCCTAAACGCGCGCATCCTTGATTGATGGGGCGCTGACCTTATTGAGCCTGATCGCTCTGGCCGAGACCACCAACGGCCTGCCTTCCTTCGATGCTGAACACGTGTGTGCAGACCTCTCGCAGCAAGGCTGGAGCCTGTGCCGCCTCGCCGATACCACCCTGCTCCGCACGCTGAAGGACGAAGCCCAAAGCCTCTGGAAGGCCGCCGCGCTGACGCCAGCCGGGATCGGTCGCGCGGAGGACCATGATGTCGTCCGCAAGATCCGCCGGGACCTGACCCACTGGATGGATGGCAGCACGCCGGCCCAGACCGCCTATCTCGCCTTTGCCGAGGCCCTGCGCCGCGAGGTGAATTACCGGCTCATGCTGGGCCTGTTCGCTTTCGAGGCGCACTATGCCGTCTACGAGCCGGGCGGCTTCTACAAGCGCCATGTCGACAGCTTCCGCGGCGCCCGAAACCGGGTCCTCTCCAGCGTGCTCTACCTCAATGAGGACTGGGATACTGCCGATGGCGGCCTGCTGCGAATCTATGCGCCCGACAGCGATCTGCCCTTGAGCGAAGTGACACCGGAATTCGGGACGCTGGCTGTCTTCCTCTCGGAAGAGATCCCGCACGAGGTCACCCCGGCCCGCCGCGACCGTTTCTCCATCGCTGGCTGGCATCGCTGCAATGATCGCGGACTGGTGCCCGCGCTGCAGGTGAAGGGTTTGCCGGTG
>NZLV01000099.1 GCA_002694345.1 Maricaulis sp. | reverse complement strand
GATCGGCCGGATCGATCCGGATGATCCGCGTTTCCGCTTTGACGGATACGGGTCCCGGGAAGACACGGAAAAGAAGATCCTGCGCAATGTCTTCGAAGAGGGCGATGCCTGGTTCCGGACCGGCGATCTGATGTCGCGCGACAAGCTGGGCTACTATTATTTCATCGACCGGGTCGGCGACACCTATCGGTGGAAGTCGGAGAATGTGGCCACCGGTGAGGTCGCCGAGGCCTTCACCTTCCCGGGGATCGAGCAGGCCAATGTCTATGGCGTCGAGGTGAAGGGCCATTCCGGCCGCGCCGGCATGGCGGCCCTGGTCACGGATGAGCAGCCGCTCGACCTGGCGGCGCTGCATGCGCATGTCCACGCCAATCTGCCCGCTTATGCCCGCCCGCTCTTCCTGCGCCTGCAGGAGCAGACCGACACGACCGGAACCTTCAAATTCCGCAAGGTCGATCTGGTGAAGGAGGGCTTTGACCCGGCGCAGATTTCCGACCGGATCCTGTTCGACCACCCGACCGAGAACGCCTATGTCCCGCTCACGCCAGAGCTTTACGCGGCGATCCTCTCGGGCGATCTTCGGGTATGACCCCAACCCCGATCACCGCAGACGACATTCTCACATTCTGGTTCCACGAAACCGAACCGAAATACTGGTACAAGGCCTCGCATGCCTTCGATGCCAAAGTCCGGCGGCGTTTTGGTCCGGCGATCGAGGCCGAAGCCCGGCGCTATCGCGAGGGCGGGCATCCCTGGCTCGCCACGGTTGATGGCTCGCTGGCGCTCATCCTTCTCTTCGACCAGTTCACCCGCAATGTCTGGCGCGGCTCCAATGTCGCTTTTTCCTGCGACCCCCTGGCCCTGGATGTCGCCCGTCGCATGATCGCGCAGGGTCTGGACTGGGCCGTGCCGGATGAGCGGCGCGCCTTTGTCTACATGCCCTTCATGCATTCCGAGGACCTGGCCGACCAGGAATTGTGCATCGCCTATGCCGAGGACCGGCTCAGCGATCCGTCCACAGCCCGCCATGCCCGCCTGCACCGGGACGTGATCGTCCGCTTCGGCCGCTTTCCCTATCGCAACAAGGCGCTGGGGCGCGAAAGCACACAGGGTGAGCGCGTCTATCTGGAGAGCGGCGGCTATTCACCCGGTCAAATCGAGTCGGCAAAAAAATCCTGATGGCAGGAATGACTCGGCGTCCGGGGGGCTGTGGATAAAGTCAGTCGCTTGAAATAATTGACTGAAATTCCCGAACGCTCTGGCCCGACCCTTGCTCCTCATTGGGCAGCACATCCACCGGAGCCCGAATTTCATGACCCCTCGCGTCCACATCACCGTCGAAGACATCCGCCAGATCGCCTGGACCATGGTGGATCTCCACGGCGCTCAGGCCATCGGCTATGCCGATGAAGCCGTCACCGATCTGGACAGCCAGGGCCAGCCGGAAAGCGCCGACGCCTGGCGCGCCCTGCGCGCCGTCATGGAAGACGCCCTCGCCGGCCGCCTCGAGCGCGAAGGCTCGATCACGGTGCATTAGGGGCGTTCCTGCGACATCCTCCCCATTGCGCCAGACCCGCGGTGTGCTAACGCTCCACACCATGGATACCTGGCCCACCACACTCTCCAAATTCGGTCTCGATGACCCGTTCGAACCGGCGCGGGCGGCGCCGCGCATGCGCAAGGCGCTGCGTGATGCGACGCCTTTCATGGATGTGAAACCGCCGGCGCTGGAGCGGGTCGAGGATCTGACCGTGCCGGGCGCTGCCGGGGACATCCCGGCGCGGCTCTATGTGCCCTTCGGCTCTGCGGAGCCGGCCCCGACCTGCCTCTTCATGCATGGCGGCGGCTATGTCATCGGCGATATCGAGACCCATGACCGCCTGTGCCAGCGGCTCGCCGCCCATGGCGGGGTGCGTGTGCTGGCGATCGATTACCGGCTCGCCCCTGAACATCCTTTCCCGGCCGCCGTCGAGGATTGCCAGGCCGTGTTCGACTGGCTGGTGGGCGAGGGCGGGCAGGCCCGGATCGGCGCCGATCCGGCGCGCATCGCTGTGGCCGGGGACAGTGCGGGGGGCGGTCTGGCCGCCATGCTGGGTCAGACCCGGCGGTCGGCGATCAGGTTCCAGCTGCTGATCTATCCGCTGTTGCAACTGGTCGAGCGCCGCAAGCCGAAGCCGAAAGTCCTGGAAGGCCATCTGCTGGCGAACTTCACGCTGGAACAGGTGGCCCGGGCCTATCTCTCCGATCTCGACCAGGCGGCGGACACGCGCGTCTCGCCGCTGCTGGAGAATGATCTGGCCGGTCTGCCGCCGGCCCATATCTTCGCGGCCGAGCTGGATCCGTTGCTGGATGAGGGCAAGGCCTATCGCGACCGCTTGCTCGCCCTGGGCATTCCGGTCGGCTATACGCTCGGCAAGGCCCTGCCGCATGGCTATGCCAATCTGACGGCGATCTTGCCGGGTACCAAACCCATCATCGACCAGATGGCCATTGCCCTGGGTGACGGGCTGCGCGGCTGAGGGTTTGCAATCGGGGTGCGAAACGCCTAGCTCCGCAGGATGAGCTTTTCTTCGCACTACCGTCCCGATCCGCAATTCCAGGCCCTGGGCGATGAGTTCTCCGACCCGGTGGAGCCGGCGGATTTTCCCGCCGCGACCGAGCGTTTCTGGAATGCCCGCTGGGCCGGGGAGATCGGCCTGGACAGGCTCGATCCGGCCGGGCGCGAAGCGCATTTCTGCTGCTTCCAACCCTTGCCCGACAATCAGGCCCAACCCCGGGCGATGCGCTATCACGGCCATCAATTCCGCACCTATAATCCGGAATTGGGGGATGGACGCGGCTTCCTCTTTGCCCAGCAACGCGACCGTTCCGGACGTTTGCTGGATCTGGCGACCAAGGGCTCCGGCCAGACGCCTTGGTCGCGCGGTGGGGATGGACGCCTGACCCTGAAAGGTGCGGTCCGGGAGATCCTGGCGGCGGAATTGCTGGAAGCGCGCGGCGTCTATACGTCCAAGGCCTTTGCGGTCTACGAGACCGGTGAGGAATTGGCGCGCAATGACGAACCCTCGCCGACACGATCGGCCGTGCTGACCCGGCTGGGCCATTCCCATTTGCGCTTTGGAACCTTCCAGCGCCATGCCCATGAGGGCTCGGCCGAACGGGTCAGCCAGCTCATCGATCACGCCATCACGAACTACCATCCCCATCTCGCCGATGCGGCGGATGCGCCGGCGGCGCTGCTGGAGGCTGTCATCGCTGCCAGTGCCAAAATGGCCGCGGGCTGGATGGCGGCCGGTTTCGTCCATGGCGTGCTGAATACGGACAATCTGAACATCACGGGCGAGAGTTTCGACTATGGCCCCTGGCGCTTCATGGACCGCTACCAGCCCGGTTTCACGGCGGCCTATTTCGACCAGTCCGGCCTGTATTGTTTCGCGCGGCAGCCGGAAGCCGTGTTCTGGGCCCTGCAGCAATTCGCCGGCGCGCTGGCGATCAGTGGCGACCGCCTCTCCCTGGAAGCGGCGCTGAACACCTTCCCCGCCGTCTACCGGCTCGCCCTGCTGCAGGCTTTCCTGGCGCGCTTCGGCATTGCCTCCGCGGGACGGGACCAGGATGAAGCCCTGGTTCGCGCCTTCCTGGCCTTCATGGAAGCGGCTCCGCTGGGCTGGGAAACGGCGATCTTCGACTGGTTCGGCGGAGCGGCCTCGCGCGACCGTGCCATGACCGGGCCCCGCGCCGGGCTCTATTCCGGTGAGGCCTTCGAAGCCTGGCAGTCGGCCCTGACCGCCCATGACCCGGTCCGTCCGGAGCGTCTGGCGCATGCCGCGTTCGACCGGGACGAACCGGTCGACCTGGTGATTGAAACGGTGGAAGCGATCTGGGACCGCATCGCTGACCGGGATGACTGGTCCGCCCTGGACACCACCATCACCGACATCCGCGGCATGGGCGAGGCCTATGGGCTGGGCGAGGGGCGGGTCGGGTTTCTCGCCTAGACCTCTCTCACGAAGTGCGAATGCACCCAGCCGGTATCGGTCGGCTCATCGCCGTCCAGAACGATGACGGACAGCCAGACGCCGCTTTCACCGGTGACGATCATCCCGGTGCCCTTGGGCAGGGGCGCGCGGATCTTGTCGAAACCGGTGCCGGGGCCGGAGCGGATATTCAGCACGGCGCTGGCTTCCACCCTTTCCTCGCTGTCGTCCTCGCGTCCCATGATACGGGAGCGCACCATGTCCATCGGGAAGGCCGGTCCGGGATCGCTCTTGCGGCCCGGGGCGATGTCGTCATGGCCGATGACATCCTTCAGCCCGTACTCCCGAACCAATGCCGCGCCGATCGCCACCAGCG
>NZLV01000098.1 GCA_002694345.1 Maricaulis sp. | reverse complement strand
TCGTGGAAATCCGCCTCGGTGATCGTCAGGTCGTGGAATTGCTCGCGGCGCGGTTCAGCGCCCATCCGGGACGCGCCCTGCTGATCGATTACGGCCCGGCCCGAAGCGAAATCGGCGACACGCTGCAAGCCATCAAGGCGCATGAGAAAGTCGCTGTCCTGGATGCACCGGGCACCGCCGACCTGACGGCCCGCGTCGACTTCCAATCCCTGCTCCAGACCGCGGCAGACGCCGGGCTCACCGGCTACGGCCCGGAAGAACAGGGCACCTTCCTGACCGGGCTCGGCCTGGAAGCGCGCGCCGCCGTGCTCAGCCAGAATGCCCCGGACCAGCGATCCAAGATCGCCCGCCAGGTCTGGCGCCTGACCGACCCGGACCAGATGGGCCGACTGTTCAAACTGGTCTGCCTGGATAGTGCCGGATTGCCGCGGCCACCGGGTTTCTAACGGCGAATACTACTGGCCGCAGTTTGGATCATTGGCGCATTCAGCCATCGCCCCTGCAAGGCCACCAATGGCAACCTTCACCAGCATGTCCTGCATCAAGGCACCATTCATGTCGACAATTTCAACGCCGCAACTCGCTCCGTTGAATCTGAAGCAAGCACGTGCATCAACCCAGAAATACTCCTGATTGATAGCTCCGTAGAAACTGTGACGCCCCCGGACGACATAGCCATCAGAATAGGCGTCGCACCGGTCGATTGTGCTGCTCTCACTACTTCGCATGAATACAACTTGTGACACTTCGGCTGTCATGGACCGCTCAAACATTCGCTCCAGTCGACGCCACTCTCCCCGGTCACATGCCTCTTGCGCAGATGCCGCACTCCCCAAAAGAAGAAGACACAGCACACCCCCGATCAAACAACGCATTCTCAACCCCCGCTTAGATCAACCATAGATTCGATACACAATCTAAGATGGATTCGCGACAGAAATGCGATACGCCTCCGGGTTTTTCCGCAAGCTGAGCATTTCGGCTTCAATCTCGCGCCTGCCTCTGTTAATCAGCGCGCGTCTTGGACTGCCGGGGATACCAGCCATGAAACTGATGTCGGGGACGGCCAATACTGAATTGGCCAAGAAGATTGCCGATTATCTGGACGCCCCCTTGTGCGCGAGCGAGATTGAACGCTTCGCGGATGGCGAAATCTTCGTGCGGATCGACGAGAATGTCCGCGGTGAAGACGTCTTCATCATCCAGTCGACCTCCTCGCCCGCCAACGACCATCTGATGGAATTGCTGATCTGCATCGACGCGCTGGTCCGCGCCAGCGCGCGCCGTATCACGGCAGTGATTCCCTATTTCGGTTATGCCCGCCAGGACCGGAAGACCGGCGGCCGCACGCCGATCTCGGCCAAGCTGGTGGCCAATCTGATCGCCAAGGCCGGAGCCGACCGGGTTCTCACGGTCGACCTGCATGCGGGCCAGATCCAGGGTTTCTTCGACATTCCCACGGACAACCTCTTCGCCACCAAGGTGATGGAGGATGACATCCGCCGGAACTACAAGATCGATGACCTGCTGATCGTGTCACCGGATGTCGGCGGTGTGGTGCGGGCCCGTGCCCTCGCCAAACTGCTCGATGCCGAGATCGCCATCGTCGACAAGCGCCGTCCCAAGGCCGGCGTGTCGGAAGTGATGAATATCATCGGTGAAGTGGAAGGCCGGCGCTGCATCCTGTTCGACGATATGTGCGACAGTGGCGGCACGCTGGTGAACGCCGCCGAGGCCCTGCTGGAAAAGGGTGCGGTGGAAGTCTCCGCCTATGTCACCCACGGTGTCCTGTCCAAGGACGCCCAGGGCCGGGTCGCCAAATCCCGCCTGCGCGAACTGGTCGTGACGGATTCCATCGTCGTTCCGCCCAACTCCACCGAAACGGAAAAAGTGCGCCGCCTGTCGGTCGCGCCGCTTCTGGGTGAAGCCATCCGGCGGATCGCCAACGACGAGTCGGTGTCGAAACTGTTCGACTAGTCGCCAGCCCGCCCCACCCAAATCCCCGGTCACATTGCCTGCAAGCTCGCGCTTGACAGAAACGACCAAGCATTGCCCCTTTTTGCATGTTGCAAGGTGGAGTTGAGTTCATGTCCGACCCCTGGTTCAAACCGCGCGAGCTGAAGTGGGCAGGGCTTTCTACCTTGGTCCTGCTGGCCGGATGCACCACGCCTCAAGGCGTGCAATGGGGTGGCGTGATGGCGCCCCAGACGCCCCCGGAAAATGCCGTGGCCTGCGAGACTGTCGCGTTTGATGCGATCAACCTGGTCGAGCCGCGCATGACCAATGACATCGCGCTGACCGCTTACACCGTGTTTGGCGAAGATGGCTTCACGGTTCCGATGGTGTTCGACGTCGATGCCAGCGGACAGCCCGTGAACATCCGCTATACGGGCGATGAAGACCTGCTGCTGAATGCCGCCATCCGCGATGGCGTCTACCGCACGGCACACGCCCTGCGCCGCAGCCATTTCACCTGGGCCGACAATGCCGCGCCGCGCTATGCCGTGAACTGCCCGCACGAAGAGACCTTCCAGAGTGACGCCCGTTGGGGCGCAACGGTGTCACCGCTCTAGAAGCGCCCCATCCCGGCGCAGCCTGCGAAATCGGAGCCCATGAAATGACCGGACTGTCCAGAATCGCCGCTCTAGGCGGCCTCGCCTTGCTGGCCGGCTGCGCCACGTCACAGGGCGTGCAATGGGGCGGCGTGATGGATCCCGTCGATATTCCCGACGCCAGTGTCCATTGCCGGATCGCCCGCGTGAACCTGGTCGAGTGGGGAACGGTCAATAATTCCGAGGCCCTGGCGCTGCCCCTGTTCGCCAATCAGAATCGGGAGACCCGCACCATCCCGATGATCTTCGATATCGATGCCGACGGTCGGCCCCGGAACATTCGCTATACCGGCGATCCGGACCTGCTTGAAAACGGTGCCATCCGTGACGGCATCTACCGGACCGCAGGCGGGATCAGCCGTTCACGGTTTGCCTGGGCCGATGACGCAGCCGTTCGCTTTGCCACGGATTGCCCGTACGAGCCGAATTACGAGGTCCGCGTCTACTGAATATGACGCACAGACGCTGTTGCGCGCCCCTCAAGGATCGGCTATAGCCCGCCGCTCGAATTATCACTGTGGCTTTTGACCATGACAGATCGCCGCCCGCCCGGGCTTGACCAGGCTGGAGGCGGCGTTTGCATTTAAGGATCTGGACCGATGAGCTCCAACATCGTTCTCACCGTCGACGTTCGTGAAGGCACCGGCAAGGGCGCGGCTCGCGCTGCCCGCCGTGAAGACCTGGTCCCGGGCGTCCTGTATGGCGGCAAGCTGGGTCCGGTCTCCATCAACCTGCGCGGCAATGAAATCCGCAAGGCTCTGCTGACCGGCAAGTTCATCTCCAACATGATGGAGCTGGAACATGACGGCAAGCGCCAGCAAGTGATCGCCCGCGACATCCAGTTCCACCCGGTTTCCGACGCGCCGCTGCACGTCGACCTGTTCCGCGTGGACGAAGACACCAAGATCAACGTCGAAGTCACCGTGCACTTCATCAATGAAGAGAAGTCCCCGGGCATGAAGCGCGGTGGTGTTCTCAACATCGTGCGTCACACGGTCGAGCTGCTGTGCCCGGCCGGCTCCATTCCGGAAGCCCTGGAAGCCGACCTGTCCGGCCTGGACATTGGCGACACGATCCACATGTCGTCCATCTCCCTGCCGAAGGGCGTGACGCCGACCATCACGGACCGTGACTTCACCGTCGCCACCCTGCAGGGTTCGCGCGCCGTCCTGACGCCGGAAGCCGACGAAGACGAGACGCCGGAAACGGAAGTCATCAACCAGAAGAGCGAAGACGAGTAAGTCCGTCCGCCTTTCCTGGTTCGAACCACATTGTCAGCGAAGCCGAAACCGGCTTCGCTGATTTTGTATCCGGACACCGTCAAGGAAGCTGCCCCCGATGATGATCCTGGCCGGGCTCGGCAATTGCGAGCCGAAATACCTGAAGAACCGCCACAATGTCGGCTTCATGGCGATGGATGTCATCGCCCAGGCCTGGAGCGCCGGTCCCTGGCGCAAGCGCTTCCAGTCACTGGCCTGTGAACTGGTCATCGGCTCCAACAAGCTGCTCCTGCTCAAGCCGCAGACCTTCTACAATAATTCCGGCCATGCCGTGGGCGAGGCGGCAAATTTCTACAAGGTCGAGCCGAAGAATGTCGTCGTCTTCCATGACGAGCTGGATCTGGCGCCCGGCAAGTTCCGCATGAAGCTGGGTGGCGGCGCGGCCGGCAATAACGGCATCAAGTCCGTCACCTCCCAGATCGGTCCCGATTTCCGCCGGGCCCGCATCGGCGTCGGCCATCCCGGCGACCGCAACCGGGTGACCGGCTATGTCCTGTCCGATTTCGCCAAGGCGGAAGAGGATTGGCTGATCGACCTGCTGGACGCCATCGCCGGCTCCCTCGACCTGCTGGCCAGCGGCGATGTCGACGCCTTCCAGACCCGCGTCACGCACAAGGCCCCGGCCCCGGAAGCGATCAAGCGCGGACGGCCTGACGCGGACTGATCGCGCCGCCCTCACACCCTAGTGAAATTCTGGCATGGCTCCGTGCGGCGAGTTGATTGGCGTCCGGCGGGCGATCCGCGCATTGCTTCTCTCGTCGAAACCACGGGAGACACCACCATGCCACGCCTTTTCAGCCAGAGCCTGATCGCTGCCAGCCTTGCCGCCGGCATCGCCCTGCCCGCCCTTGCCCAGCAGCAGGACGCGATGATGCAGGACGACGATGCCATGATGTCCGAAGACCACATGATGGACGAAGACAGCATGATGTCGGACGCAGATCACATGATGTCCGACGAGGATGCCATGATGTCCGAAGAACCGATGATGTCCGACGATGGGGATCACATGATGTCCGATGAGGGCATGATGCACGAAGACGACGACCACATGATGGACATGGACGATCCGACCGACACCCGCCGCAAGAGCGGGAAAGCCGGACAGCCGGCCTCTTAATCCCCCCGGGATCGTCCCCTTGCCTGTCCGTCTCCCCCGGACGACAGGCGAAAAGTGCCGGCCCTGTGCCGGTGGGGGTGTGGGGTCCTGTCCATCTCTCACACCTCCGGTTCCCGGCCCCCGGGATTGCTCGCCCCCTCAAGTCCGCATCCCCGGGGGCCGGAACCACTGACAGGACAGTCGACCCCGGCGTTCAAAATCCCTATAAGGCGGCGCTCAACACACAAGGGATTTAGCGCCATGGGATTCAAATGCGGCATCGTCGGACTGCCCAATGTCGGCAAGTCGACCCTGTTCAATGCGCTCACCCAGACCGCGGCTGCCCAGGCGGCGAACTATCCCTTCTGCACGATCGAGCCGAATGTCGGTGATGTGGCCGTGCCCGAACCGCGCCTGAAGAAGCTGGCCGAGATCGCCGGTTCCAAGGAAATCCTGCCGGCGCGCATGAATTTCGTCGACATTGCCGGCCTGGTCGCAGGCGCGTCCAAGGGCGAGGGCCTGGGCAACCAGTTCCTGGCCAATATCCGCGAGACCGACGCCATCGCCTATGTGCTGCGCTGTTTCGATGATGATGACATCACGCATGTGAACAACAAGATCGACCCGCTGGCCGACCTGGAAACCGTCGAGACCGAGCTGATGCTGGCCGACATGGAAAGCCTGGACAAGCGCCGCTCCAATCTGGAGAAGAAGGCGAAGACCGGCGACAAGGAAGCCAAGGCCGCCCTCGCCCTGATCGATCTGGCGCTGGAACAGCTCAATAATGGCAAGCCGGCCCGTTTCGCCGAAGTGTCCAAGGAAGACCAGAAGGCCTGGAAAGGCCTGCAACTCCTGACCACGAAGCCGGTTCTCTTCATCGCCAATGTCGATGAGGACTCGGCCGCGACCGGCAATGCCTATTCGGAAATCGTCATGAAGCGCGCCGAGGAAGAAGGCGCCCAGGCTGTCGTCATTTCCGCCAAGATCGAAAGCGAACTCGCCCTGTTGGAAGACGAGGAAGAGCGCGCGGAATACCTTGAGACGCTGGGCCTGGAAGAGCCGGGCCTGGATCGCCTGATCCACACCGGCTACTCCCTGCTGGGCCTGCAGACCTATTTCACGGCCGGCCCGAAAGAGGCCCGCGCCTGGACGATCCGCGAAGGCTATACCGCGCCGCAAGCGGCCGGTGTCATCCACGGGGATTTCGAAAAGGGCTTCATCCGCGCCGAGACCATCGCCTTTGACGACTATGTCGCCTGCGGCGGCGAAGGTCCGGCCAAGGAAGCCGGCAAGATGCGGGCAGAAGGCAAGGACTACATCGTCCAGGACGGCGATGTGATGCACTTCCGTTTCAACGTCTAGTCGCATAATGCCTCAACTCATTGTCCGGATTGATCCGGACGAGTGATGCCGCTATCCCCTTGGTCACGTGTTTGTACCGGGGGGATCCGTGATGTTGTCACACCGTTTTGCGGCGGCGCTGTGCGCCTGCCTTCTTTTGCCTGTTTCGGTTCTGGCCCAGAGCGATCCGGCGGATGACTTTTCCACCCTGACGCCCGGCAATCCGGACGCGATCTGGTCGGGCACGGGCGGCATGGCCGTCCTTCCCGGGTCCGACAGCTGGACCGAAAACACTCTGCCGGAGGACGGGACGATCTGGTCCGGCACCCTGCAGTTCGAACGCACC
This sequence comes from Maricaulis sp., assembly GCA_002694345.1. GTDB lineage: Bacteria > Pseudomonadota > Alphaproteobacteria > Caulobacterales > Maricaulaceae > Maricaulis. Next base: position 7,194 of record NZLV01000098.1, on the reverse strand, counting down.
GGTCGCCTGCTCGACCCGATCGAGCTAGGCTTTGTGGACGGGTTTCCCCGCACGGCCCCCATCGGCATGCCGGTCTATGCCCGCACCCTGACGCTGGGAAGCCGGCGCAACCAGCTGGCCTGGTGCGCAATTGCCGACACCGACACGGATGATCTCCTCGCGGCACCGACAGCCTGCCTGATCCGCGCCGGGCGCGACCGGGTCGCGGTCCGCACCATGGATTCGGCTGACACTGCGCTCACCATGCCGGTTCCGTCCGACAGCCGCCGCAATCGCGAGCGCCCGGCAATTGCCGAGGTGGAGGGCCTGTTCGGACCGCTCTACGTCGAATCCCTGCGCTATGCCGGTCTGGTCAATGGCCGTGTGGCAATCGATACCGTCCGCCGGAACGGGGAGATCGAGGCCGTGACCCATACCCGCTTCCTGGCTCTGGATGATCAGGGCCGGGCCATCGTGCGGCGTTCGGGCGGAGCGTGGCAGGTCACGCCGGCGGCCGAGCCGGATGGAAGCGCGCAGATCGAAATGCTGGCAGCCCCCCTGCCCCAGGCGGACTACCTGGAAGCCTTCCGCGCCTATCTCGAATTCATGGTCGCCCGGACCGGTTCGCTGGACTTCATGCTGAACCATCCGATGGAACCTTCGCTCGTTGACATGCAGGCCAATGGCTTTGTCCCGGGTGAAAGCACGCTTGATCAGGCCCGGGACCTGCGCGAGGCGGATCTGGCGGACCGTCAGCAGCAGACTGCCGGCCTGGAAGGACGGTCCAACTTCGTCACCGGTCCGGCGGCCAACCACATGCTGCTGGAAATCACCGATGCCCCGATCCGCGCGGAACAAGGTGTGATGACGCGCGGGGATGTGATCGCCATCCACACCCTGCGGGCCCGTGAAGCCATCACGATCGACACGCCGATGGAAGGGATCAGCCGGGATTTCGAAGCCGGGTCCGTGTTCGGGCTTCTGGCCCTGGGCAGTGAACCGAATGCGGACCAGGCTCCGGAAGCGCCCCAGCGCCGCGCCTGGTGTGACATGACGCCGGATGACCGTTTCTTCGCGACCTCGAACCGCAATTGCTTCATGGACCGCAATGGCGACGGCGCGCTGGATTATGCCGTCATGGCCCAGCCCCGCTTGGGGCGGGCCGCCGTCACCCTGGGACGTTTGATGGAACAGCGGGACATGGAACCGCATCCCTACCGGGCGGCAGATCCCGGCACCCATCCGCTGGGCGAGTTCGGCTATCAGTATTGCGAAGGCGACAATATCGCCGGCCCGGCCCGTTTCGCGCCGGTCTACCGTGCGCCGGGCGAGGATGACTGGCCCTCCGATGCCCGGTGTTCCCTGGGCGTATGGCCTGATGCCAGTGATCCGTCCCGGGTCGATGCCGGAGCCCTGCAGCTGGAAATCACGCCGGCAGCCGAAGGGCTGGCCTATGCGGTCGTGACGCGTCTCCCCGCCGAACCGGTTTATGTGGGTGGAAGCGGGGATGCTCCGCTGCCGATCAGCACGCTGGGAACCCGCCGCGAGGAGAACCGTGCCCGGGTCGAATCGCTCCGCGTCCAACCGCTCATCGCCGACGGACCGCTCAGCCTGGAGGCTGGCCGCTATGAAGGCCGTGCCGCCTTCGCCACGCTGCCAGTGCGTTATGGAGCCACCGGGCGCCTCATGAATGAAGTCCGCCAGGCTTCCGGCTGGGTGCGCGACGACCCGCTGCCGGTGGGCACGCCGGTCTTCGGCATCCCGATGGGCAATCACGCCCTCAACGCCAATATGACCTGGTGCGCACCCCGGCGCGAGGAAAGCGGTTGGGACACGGTCTGCTTCCCTACCATCGGGGCGACCACCTACTGGATGGAACCCAGCCGGACCTTCTATACGGCCTCGCTGCGTTTCCCGGCCGACACGTCACGGGCAAGCCCGCCGGAGGTTGACCGGGCCGAAACCGACCTGGGATATGAATTGCGTATCGAGGTCTTCATGCTCGAGTGGGACCGCCAGGACGTCGATGTCCAGGTTCGCCTATGCGGCCGCAGCCCGGACGGTCATGAGGCCTGCGACTCGCATCGCGAGGTGAATGCGACCCGTACCGTCGATGGCAGCGCGGAGGTCATGGTGTACGGCCATCGCCTTCGCCTCAGCCAACCGGAGGACGGAGACCGGCACAGCGTTCAGGTGGACATCCTGGAAACACCTGAGGACGGTGTCGACGCCACCCGGACCGGCAACCCGATCACCGCGGCGCTGGCGCCCATCCGCGGCTGACCCACCTGCGACCGGCTGCGCCCTCACGTCACAGCCGGCCGGGATTGCACACCCCTGTTCGGGCCTTTACCTGAAAGGCCCGAACAGGAGTTGTCATGTCTTCACCGACCCCGCTGCGAGAGACCGAAGCCCGTGCTGCTGCGCGTGCGGAGGCCGCTGAAATGGGCATCACAGCCGAGCTGGTCGCCGACCTGGTCGAAACCTTCTACGGGCATGTCCGCGAGGATGACCTTCTCGGCCCGGTCTTCGAAAAGGCCGTTGCCGGTGACTGGGCCCCGCATCTGGCCACGATGAAGCGCTTCTGGTCCTCCATGGTGTTCCATGATGGCAGCTATTCCGGACGCCCCATGCCGGCGCACATGAAGATCAAGGCCGACATCTCGCCGGATCACTTCACCCGCTGGCTGAACCTGTTCGAGCGGACCCTGTCGGAGATCGGCGCCAGTGAGGCGGCACAGGCCGCGTTTCTGGCGCGGGCCCAGCGCATCGGGCAGAGCTTCCAGATGCATCTCTTCTATTCGCCATACGAATAGATCAGGGCAGGCATGCAGGGCACGGCCTTGCATCTTCCGGGCGAAGGGCGCATGTCAGACCGGTGCAGGCCTGCACCCGCTCCCGGAGATCCCCATGTCGACACAGCAACGCCCCCTGGGTGACAGCTTCCCGCTATCGCTGACCGAGTTCGTCGCCCTGCTGGTGGCGATGACATCCGTGGTGGCTCTGGCGATCGACATGATGCTGCCGGCCCTCGACGACATTGCCGGGGATCTGGGCGTCACCGAAGCGAATGACCAGCAATTTGTGATCGGCGTCTATCTGACCGGATTCGGCGCGGCCCAGCTCTTCTATGGCCCGCTGTCGGACCGCTTCGGACGCAAGCCGGTGATCATGGTCTCGCTGGGCCTGTTTCTGCTGACCAGCCTGATCTGCACCCTGTCCCCCTCCTATGATCTGCTGCTGATTGCGCGCTTCCTTCAGGGCGCGGCGGCCGCGGCCTGCCGGGTGATTGCCGTCGCCATTGCCCGCGATGTCGCCTCCGGACGCCGCATGGCCGAGATCATGTCCATGGTGATGACCGCCTTCATGGCCGTGCCGGTCCTGGCGCCGACCCTGGGTCAGATCATCCTGACCTTCGCGCCCTGGCGCTGGATCTTTGCCTTCCTGATGCTGTTCGGGGCGGGGCTGATGGTGTGGCTGCAACTGCGCCTGCCGGAAACCCTGCATCCGGAATACCGGGTGCCGCTGAAACTGCGCTCGCTGATCGCCGCTTTCGGCGAGACCGCGCGGCACCGGCTGATGGTCGGCTATACGCTGGCCGCCATGCCCTTCTTCGGCGGGCTCTACGGTTTCCTGGGCACGTCGCAGCAGGTTTTCGTGGACCATTTCGGCCTGAGCGATGCGCATTTCCCGATCGCCTTTGCCGCCATCGCCGGCGGGATCGGCCTGACCAGCTACGCCAATTCAAGGCTGGTGATGCGGGTCGGCCAGCGCCGCCTGTCCCATGCCGCCCTGGTCGCATTTGCCGTGATCAGCACGCTCCACAGCGTGGTCCTGCTGGCCGGGATCGACAATCTCTACCTCTTCCTGGTCCTGCTCGCTGCCGCCATGGCCTTCCTGGGCCTGATCGCCGCCAATTTCTCGGCCCTGGCGATGGAACCGGTCGGGCATATCGCCGGCACGGCATCGGCGGCCTATGGCTTCCTGACCGGTGTGGTCGGCGCCTTCATCGGTTCGGCCATCGGCCAGATGTATGACGGCACCCCGGTCCCGCTCATCCTCAGTCAGGCCGTCATGTCCGCCCTGGCGCTGGCGCTCGTCTTCTGGACCGAGCGCGGCAAGCTGTTCGCCGTGGTGGATGAAGAGAGCGAGGACTAGCCGCCCCGCCCCGGAAAGGCCATTCTGGCGAAAACGGGGAGGTCGGAATGTCTTTTGAAACCATCCGCTATTCGGTCGATGACCATGTCGCCACCATCACGCTGCACAGGCCGCACCGCCTGAACGCCTTCACGCTGGAAATGGGTGAAGAGATCAAGGCAGCCTTCGATCTGAGCGATGCCGATGATGACGTCCGCGCAGTCATCGTGACGGGCGAATCCCCGGCCTTCTGCGCAGGGGCGGACCTCTCCACCGGAGCCGACACGTTCAATCGTGTGGCTGACGAAGCCCAGAGCGGAACCTTTGACGACAATGATCCCAAATGGCGGGACATGGGCGGAACGCTCAACCTGCGCATCTGGCAGAGCGCCAAGCCGGTGATCGGCGCCATCAATGGCGCGGCTGTCGGGATCGGCGCGACGATGATCCTGCCGATGGATATCCGCCTGGCCTCCATGGACGCCAAATTCGCCTATCCCTTCGCCAAGCGGGGCATTGTCTGGGATGGCTGTGCCAGCTGGTTCCTGCCGCGCGTGGTGGGTATTTCCACCGCCATGGACTGGGGGCTGACCGGCCGCACCTTCACGGCGGCGGAGGCCTTCGAGAGCGGTCTGGTGGCCCGGGTCCTGCCGGCGGAAGACCTGCTGCCGGAAGCACGGGAGCGTGCCCGCCTGATTGCGGAGAAATGCTCGCCGGTCTCGGTGTCACTGATGCGGCAGATGGCCTGGCGCATGCTCACCGAGAACAGCCCGATGCAGGCGCACCGGGTGGAAACCAAGGGCATCTTGCATGCGGGCATGGGCCCGGACGCGAAGGAAGGCGTGATGTCCTTCCTGGAAAAGCGCAATCCGGATTTCCCGATGAAGGTCTCCGAGGACATGCCGTCCTGGTATCCCTTCTGGGACGAGGCGGAGGATGCCTACTAGGCGTCCTCGCCGGGGATGGCGAGGAGCTCGCCCTCGGCAATCTTCACCGCATCCCCGCCCAGCATGAGATCGGTCAGCTGGCCACCTTCCAGCTTGAGGCGCAAGCGGATCAGGCTGGGCCGGCCCATCTCGACGCCCTGATAGAGGGCCACACCATGCTCGCCCTCGCCCAGGCCCGTCTGTTCGGCGAGCACGCCGGCAAAGGCCGCGGCCGCACCGCCAGTGGCGGGATCCTCGTGAATGCCCAGATGGGGGCCGAACATGCGCACGCGCCAGTCCGTCGTGTGCTCGGTCGCACTGGCCTTGGCGACCACATAGGCACAGACCGGCGTCTCGCCGCCAAAGGCCGTCTCGAAAGCCGCCAGATCAAGCTTGATGTCCGCCAGGACGTCCGCATCGCGCACCGGAACGATGGCGAAGGGCACACCGGCCGACCAGACCCCGCCCTGGATAGGCGTATCCATGAGGTCACCGGGCATGATGTCCAGCGCATCGGCAATGGCGGCAAAGTCCGGCAGTTCGCCGACCTGTTCGGGCAGACGGGGCGCGAAGAAACGGGCCGAGCCGGAACGGGGACCATTGGCGCGGCCATCGGCGGTGACATCCCCCACCGTCTCTTCCAGCACAAAGCGGCGGCGCTCGCCCTCACCGGCACCGGAGGCCAGCGTCAGGGCCACGGTGGCGCCCACGGTCGGGTGTCCGGCAAAGGGAAGCTCGCTCGTGGGGGTGAAGATGCGCAGGCCATAGTCGGCGTCGCGGCCCTTCGGTTCGGTGATGAAGACCGTCTCGGACAGGTTGAACTCACCGGCAATGGCCTGCATCGCCATGTCGTCCAGCCCATCGGCGCCAAACACGACGGCGAGCGGATTGCCCGCCAGCGCCGTATCGGTGAAGACGTCATAAATCGCGTAGCGCAGGCTCACAGGGCGGCTCCTATTCCTCGGTGAGGTCTTCCAGGTCTTCATCGGTCAGCCCGCCATCGACGCGCCAGCCATAACCGTCCCCCTGGGCCAGCGTATCGGCCAGCCAGGGCAGAAGCTTCACCAGCTTGTCCTCGAGCGTGAAGGGCGGATTGACGATGACCACACCGGCACCGGCCAGCTTGCCTTCGCTGGCGAGGTCGCGGATCCAAAGATCGGCGCGCAGGACTTTCTCCGGCTCCAGGCCCTTTTCCGAAATCAGCCATTCGGCCAGGCCGTTGTCGAACCGGTCGGCCGCCCAGAGGTTTTTCAGGGACCGCCAGAAGATATAGGTGCCCGTCGGCCATTGGCCGAAAGAACCGATCACGGCTTCAGCCATGTGAGCCAGCTCGTCCCGGTCCTCGAAGGGCGGATCGATCAGGACCAGACCGCGCTTCTCTTTCGGCGGCAGCAGGGATTTCAGGGCCTTGTAACCATCCCGCCGCTCCACTTTCACCCGTGCATCACGGCGATAGCGATTGTCCAGCGTGACCGAGTCCGCCTCGTGCAGCTCGCACAGATGGATCCGGTCATCCGGGCGCGACAGGCGAGCGGAGATTTCCGGCGAGCCCGGATATTGCTTCATCCCGTCCGGATTGAGTTCGCGAACCAGGTCCAGATAGGGCGCCAGCGCTTCGGCGGCCTCCGCCGGGATATCGGCGTCCAGCAGGCGGCCGATCCCGTCCTTCCATTCCGGCGAGCGCTGGGCGGCGTCGGAGGTCAGGTCATAACCGCCAATCCCCGCATGCGTGTCGATGACGCGGAAGGGTTTGGGCTTGGATTTGAGGTGTTCCAGGCACAGCGCGAGGACGCAGTGCTTGAGGACATCGGCAAAATTGCCGGCGTGAAAAGCGTGGCGGTAATTCATGGCGCTGCCCTTAGCGCATTTCGGGGCGCGGACCCAAGACAATTGCGCGGAAACGCCTGGTCTGCAGACATGGTCTTTCCCCTCGCCGCCTGCCCCCCTACTCTCCGGCCCGCACCAGTTTGGGGAGTTGCACATGATCCGCCTGTTTGCCGCGGCGCTTGCCGCCGTCAGCCTCACCCTGCCCGCCTTCGCCCAGGACAGTGACGCCGCCTCCGAGCCGCGCGTCTATGAGAGCCGGGGCCAGGTCACGGTCAATGGCGAGCGCATCCGCTATCACGCCATTGCCGGGGAAACCTATCTGCGG
>NZLV01000097.1 GCA_002694345.1 Maricaulis sp. | reverse complement strand
TCCCGAAAGCGAACAGGACGAGCAGCACGCCGGCAATGGCTGGGGTGACATCATTCACGGCCAGAAGTCCGCCCGGGATGAAGTCGGTCGAACCGGCCAGGAAATGCGTGGTGATCACGGCCGGCAGGAGCAGACCGATCGACGTGCCCAGCAGGATGGACAGATAGATCGCCCCGCCACGCTTGGCATTGGCATCACCCTTGTGCGTGACCAACGGATAGGTCGACAGGGTCAGAACCTCATAGAAGAGGAACATGGTCAGCAGATTGCCGGACAGCGCGACACCCATCGCCGCCGCGATGGCAATGCAGAAACAGACATAGAAGCGCGTCTGGTTCTTCTCGCCATTGCCGCGCATATAGCCGATCGAATAGAGCGAGTTGACGATCCACAGCCCGGACGCCACGGCGGCAAACACCGCGCCCAGCGGCTCCAGACGGAAGACCAGGTTCAGGCCCGGCGCCAGCGTGGCCAGCTCCAGCACAGGCCGGCTCGGAGCGACCTCGACCAGATAGGCCACATTCAGCGCCAGCAGGACCGCCGACACCAGGGTCGCCGCTTCACGCAGATTGGGATAGCGCCCCAGCAGGGCCACAGCGACCCCGCCCAGGGACGGAATGGCCAGGGCCAGAGCGAGAGAAAGTTCAGGCGTCCACATCGCTTAGCGCCCCCCCATCACGGCGTCCGCAGCCGCACGGGCCAGGCCCACCAGCGGATCGGCATGGAAGAAGAAATACACATTGGCGGCAGCCAGGATGACCATGGGCACCATCATCATCCAAGGGGCCAGACGACGCTGGGCCGCTTCACCATGATGGCTGGGCGCATTCTCCATCCAGATGGCAGCCAGAAGGCGGGCCACATAGGCCAGGGCCAGCAGGGAGGAGATCATCAGCGCGGCCACAGCCCACCACCAGCCCCGCTCCAGCGCGGCCGTGACGAGATACCATTTCGACGTGAAGCCGACCGTCAGCGGGACACCGACGAGAGACAGGCCCGCGACCGTGAACGCCATCGCCGAAGCCGGCATGGTCTTGCCCAGTCCGGCCAGATCCTTGACCTGGCGGACGCCGAAATTGAGCGCGAAAGCGCCCAGCGCCATGAAGAGCGCGCCCTTCATCAGGGCATGGTTCATCAGGTGAAGAAGACCGGCCGACAGGCCCGCCGCCGTCCCCATGCCCAGGCCCAGCATCATGTAGCCGACCTGCGCCACCGAGGAATAGGCGAGCAGGCGCCGCGCATCGGTCTGGAAGACCGCCTGCACCGACGCCACCATCATTGCGACCACCCCGACCACGGCAAACAGCCAGGTGAAGGACATCGACACGAAGGCCACTTCCGGGTGGAAGATCGAGAAGACGAAACGGACCAGGGCGTAGAACGCCACCTTGGTCGCCGTCGAGGCCAGGAAGACCGTCACGAAGTTCGGCGCGAAGGCATAGGCGTTCGGCAGCCAGACATGCAGCGGGAACATCGCCGCCTTCAGGCCCAGCCCCACCACGATGAAGGCGAAGGCCGCCTGGGTGACGCGGTTATGGCCATTCTGTTCCAGCACGGCAGCCATGTCCGCCATGTTGAGCGTGCCGGTCGCCATGTAGAGGAAGCCGACGCCGATCACGAAGAAGGTGGCGCCGATCGTGCCCAGAACGAGATAGTTATAGCTCGCCGTCAGGGCCCGGCGGTCCTTGCCGACGCCCATGGCGATGATCGTGTAGGTCGCGATCGAGGAAATCTCGAGGAAAACGAAGACGTTGAACGCATCGCCCGCCACTGTCACACCGATCAGGCCGGCGAAGCAGACCAGAAAGGCCGAATAGAAGAGTGCCTGCTGCTTGCGGGCGATCTCGTCGGCCACGCTGGGCAGGGCATAAACCAGGCTCAGCACGCCCAGAACACCCAGCAGGATCAGGATGGGGACGTTCAGATTGTCCAGCCGGATCTCGATCCCGTGCGGCGGGGCCCATCCCCCGACATCATAGGAAACAGCGCCGTGCACGCCGACCTGCCCCAGCAGGCCGAATGCCAGGATGGCAACGATCACGGACGTGGCCATCGCCACACCCCAGGCCCACACGCCCTTGGGCATGAAGGCGGCCAGGGCCGCGGCAATCAACGGCACAATGACGATCAGAACCGGCGCGTGGTAGGCCACGCCCGCCGGAAGAAGAGAGGCCAGCATGTCCATTTAGGCGGAACCCCCGGTCTCGACGGAATAATCAGCGGCGTTCAACTCATCATCCTCGATGGTGCCGTAGGTCTCACGGATCCGGACCACGAGGGCGAGGCCGACCGCGAGGGTCGCCACGCCGACGACGATGGCCGTCAGAATGAGAACGTGCGGCAAGGGATTGGAGTACAGGACTTCGGCGGCATGCCCGGCAGCGTCGGCCGCGCCGTGAGCCGCCTCGGCAGCATGATCGGCCCCGTGGTCACCGGCCATGTCGGCCGCGTGACCTGCGGCAGCCTCAGCGGCACCATAACCGGCATCGCCACCATGTCCGCCTTCTTCACCATGACCACTGGCCAGGATCGGCGGCTGTCCGCCGAACACCTTGCCGATCGTGATGTAGAGCAGGAAGACCGAGGTCTGGAACAGGGACAGGCCGACCAGGCGTTTCACCAGGTTGCCGGTTGCGATCACCACATAAAGACCGGTCATCATCAGAATGATGATCGGGATGTAGTTGAAGCGCTCGAGAAGCATTTCCACCATGATCACCAGTCCTCGTCCTTGATGTCCGGAACGCGTCCGGCAAAGGCGTAGAAAATGGCCAGCATCACCGACGTCACCGTGGTCAGCACGCCCAGTTCCACGAGCAGGATGCCGTAGTGCTGGCCGGTATGGTGCGACTGGTCGGGATGCAGGGCGTCGTAATCGAGAAAGTTCAGCGGTTCGCCGGCGCCATTCATGAACAGGGTCAGCACGCCGGTGCCGACATAGATCAGCACGCCCAGCGCAGCACCGTAGCGCACGGCCACGGGCGGCACGGCCCGACGGGCTTCATCCATGCCGAAAATCAGGGCGTAGAGGATCACGGCAACGGCGATGATCACCCCGGCTTGGAAACCGCCCCCCGGACCGAAATCGCCATGGAAGTGAACGTAGAAGCCAAACACCACGATCAGCGGGATCAGGAGTTTGGAGACAATGCGAAGGATCAGGTGCGGGCTCACAGCTCGTCCTCCTCGTCTTCCTCACGGCGGCCGGTGCCGAAGCCCAGCAACAGCATCACGCCAAGCGCCGCGGAGAACACCACAACCGTTTCGCCCATCGTGTCATAGCCCCGGTAGGAGGCGAGCACGGCGGTGACCACGTTCGGCACGGCAATCTCGTCCGGCGTCCGGTCCATGTATTCCATGCCGACATAGGAATTGGCCGGCGAGTCCGGGTCGCCATAAACCGGCATGTCCGGAATGGCGAAAAACAGCGCGGCACCGGCGGCGGCGACGACGGCGAAAGCCGCCCAATGGCGCTTCTGGCCGGCCGGCTCGCTTTCCCGCGCCGTGAGCAGCATGGCGCCCAGCATCAGCACGGTCGAGATCCCGGCGCCCACAGCCGCTTCGGTAAAGGCCACATCGACAGCGTCGAGCGAAACGAACCAGGCCGCGGACAGGAGCGAATAAACGCCCGTCAGCATCACGACCGCGAACAGATTGCGCAGGCGGACAATGGCAATGCCGACAGCCAGCAGCATCGCAATCAGGGCATAGTCCAGATATTGGGTCAGATCGGTATGCATGAGATCACCCCTCCCCGGCCGGTTTGCCGGCATCCTTGGGATGCGCCGGCTTGAACCGCGACAGGACCGGTTTGTCGCCCGCCCGGTGAGCGGCGTTGGCGATGGCATGGGTTGCAGTAGGGCTGGTAAGGAAGAGCAGCAAGCCGACAAGAGCCAGCTTGGCGAAAGTCTGCCAGTCCGGCGATTGCAGCAGCAGGCCCAGCACGATCAGTTCGGCCCCCAGCGTGTCGGTCACACCGGCGGCATGCATGCGCGTGTAGAAATCGGGCAGACGGTTCACACCGATGGCCCCGGCCAGCACAAAGACAAGGCCCGCAGTCATGGCAGCAATCGACGCGGCCTCGAGCACGTAGTGGATGATCTCACCGGCACTCATTCGTCATACTCCCCGTCGAGCGCCTTGCGCAGGGACATCTGCGCCAGCGCGATTTCCAGCGAGCGGTAGCGGAAGAATTTCAGGATCGCGATGGTCGCGACGAAATTGATCAGCGCGTAGAGCAGCGCGATATCGATCGCGTCCTGGCGTCCGACAATGGCGGCGAAGACGAGCAGGAAAAGCACGGTTTTGGTGCCGAAGGAATTGGCCGCGAGCACGCGGTCATACAAGGTCGGCCCCGCAAACAGACGCGCCAGCATGATCGCCATGGAGACGGTCAGGCCGAACGCGATCAGGAAGGTCATCACATCCATTATTTCGCCTCCCGGCGGCCATCGGTCGCCGTATCCGAACGCTGGCC
>NZLV01000096.1 GCA_002694345.1 Maricaulis sp. | reverse complement strand
GGTTGAAATGTGCGTTTCACGGTCGCGCTCCATCGGCGTTCAATTCGAGAGCGGCGGCTAATACGCGGCTGTATCTTCCGCGTCAAGACCTGCGACCGGTTTTGAGCAGGCAATGTCAGGTCGGCATCGGCCGCATTGAGCCCGCTTGCTGCTCCAGACGGGCTGGGCTATTGGCGAACAGGTTCATGGTCACGCAACCCCTACCGGATAAGCCCCGTGGTGACACGCAGGAGAGTGCCGCGCAGCGGCCAGGACTTGGTCGTCTGGTCGACAGCCTGCCGGGGCAGTTGTTTCTGGTCACGATCGGCCTGGTCTTCACCGGCGTTTCCCTGGTCTTCTTTCCGGCCGCTGCCAGCTTCCGCCTGCAATGGATGAGCGACCGGGCCGAAGCGGCCCATCTGGCCGCGCTGGCGGCCGATGTCGCACCGGACGGGGCCTTGGGGGAGGATGAGGTCCGCTCGCTCCTGATGGGCGCTGACGCCGTGGCCGTGTCCCGTGTGCGCAATGGCATGAATGAGCTGGTTCTCTATCCCGGTCCGATCGAGGGCGGGTTCGAGGAAAGCGATCTGCGCACCACCGGGCCCTGGGGGCATTTGCGGGACACGGTCGACGTCATGTTCGCGCCGCCCGGACGCCTGCTGCGCATCAGTGCCGAGCCGATGGGGGCACCGGGCGAGGTGATTCACGTCATCGTGCGCGAGACGCCGCTCCAGCAGGACCTGCACGCCTTTTCCCGCCGGCTGCTCCTGTATTCCGGGCTCGGGGCGATTCTCTCCGGTGCGGTCATCTATGCGGCCCTCTTCCATCTTTTCGTGCGGCCCATGCGGCGTCTGGCCGGGGCGATGACGCGTTTTCGCGAGGACCCGTCCGATCCGGCCCGCATGATCCGGCCGTCCGGCGCGCGCAACGAGATCGGCCAGGCCGAGGCCGAGCTCGCGCTGATGCAGTCCGATATCCGCACCGCGCTGAGCCAGCGCGAGCGCCTGGCGGCGCTGGGCGGTGCCGTCGCCAAGATCAATCATGACCTGCGCAATGTGCTCGCCTCCACCCATCTGGTCTCCGACCGGCTGGCCATGGACAGTGACGAGCGCGTGCGCCGCATGGGTGAGCGCCTGGTGCGGGCGATCGACCGGGGTATCCGCCTGTGCCAGGCGACGCTTGAATTCGGCCGTGCCGAGGAAACGCCGCCGGCCCGCCAGCCGGTTGCCGCCCGCGCGCTGGCTGACGAGGCGTCCCTCTATGCGGGCCGGGCCGAACAGCATGACTGGCAGAATGATGTGCCGGAGGATCTCGTGCTGGATGCGGATCCGGACCAGGTCCACCGCATCTTCCTCAACCTGTTCCGCAATGCGGTTCAGGCGCTGGATGATCATGACGGCGAACACCGCGTGGCCGTGACCGGCCGCAGCGAGGATGGCTATGCGGTGATCGAGATCATCGATACCGGGCCCGGCCTGCCACCCAAGGCGCGCGACAATCTTTTCCAGGCCTTCACCGGGTCCACCCGTCGCGGCGGCACCGGTCTGGGACTCTCCATCGCCCGGGAACTCGCCCGCGGACATGATGGCGATGTGGAATTGGTGCGGACCGGTGAGGACGGGACTGTGTTTGCGGTGCGCCTGCCGGTTTCACAGAATTAGCCAAGCGACTGTCGCATTCACATGCGCTGCGAAGATGGGGGCTAAACCCGTTCCGAAACCTTGATGGCGATCCGGCAGCCGGTCTGGATGGCGGCGGAGAGGAGTGAATAGCCAGGGGTTTCCTTCGCCCCTTCCTCGACGGCGAGGTCGCGGTGGGCGACTTCTTCCTCACGGAAAATGTCGAACTGGTTGGCCAGTTCGGTCTCTCCCATGGCGCGCAATTCGGTGATCTGTCCGGCATAATGCCGTTCGATCACGGTCTCGACGGCCTCGGTGCAGGCATGGGCCGCCTTCTCGCCCATCAGGGCGGTGGCCGCGCCGAGCGCATGACCCGCGACATTCCAGATCGGGGCCAGCACGGTGGGGCGTGCGCCCTTTTCGAAGATCAGTTGGTCGAAGGCATCCAGATGATGCTGCTCGTCCGCTTCCATTTCTTCCAGCTGGGCCGCGATGCGGGCCTTGTGCGGCAGGGCGGCAAACACGGCGCGCTGGCCCTGATAGATGGCGACGGCCCCGTATTCGCCGGCATGGTCGACACGGACCATTTCCTCGATCCGGCGGGCATTGCGCCGCTGGCCGGGCAGGGGCGGACGGATGCAGGTATCGCTGGCGGGTTTGGGCAGGCTCATTTGCGCAATCCCTGGACGCCGACACAGATGGAGATGATCGCCATCACGGCGGAGATCAGCCCGTTATAACCGGCCATGGAAATGCCCAGCAGTGTCCAGGCGGCTTCATCGCACAGCACCACCGGGCGATTGCCATCCAGCGCGGCCAGAACATCGGTAACGGACACGGAGGCCCCGCCGGTCGTGGTGCAGGTTTCCGGACCGGCCCACCAGTCATACTCGATGCCGGCATGCCAGAAGGCGAAGCCGGCCGAATAGACGAGCACGGCAGCGACGGCGAGGATCATCCAGGGCGCGAAGCGGGCCAGATCCGGGCGAACGCCCAGCGCCACGCCGCTCGCCAGGCCGAGACCGATCACCGCCATGTGGATATGGCGCTGGTCGTAGCACAGGGCACAGGGGTCGTAGTGGCCGATATACTGGAAGCCCCAGGCGCCCAGCAGGAGGGCGAGGGACACGCCGGCCATCAGGAGCGGCCAGCGGGTAATGGGAAACTGGGTCAGGATCGGGGTCATCAGTCCGGTCATGAAAACGCTTGAACTCTATCTTTGCCGAAAGCCGGGGCGCATGCCACTGCGTCCAATTCGCACACGGCCTCAGGTCAGGGATGTCAGGAAGGTCTTGATTACATCAACCAGGGTCGATCCCAGAAACAACAACAATGTGATCCAGACCGAGCCCATGAAGAGCCCGCCCAGGATCAGCAGGCCGTCACGCGTCAGAAGACCAAGCGCCGCAATCGCCAGGGCGATGCCCGGCACGGAATTGGTCAGTGGCAGGGGCAGCATGATCGAGGCACAGAAGGCCAGGAAGATCACGCCGATCACCCGTTCCATCGCCGGGCCGGACAGGACGTGCAGGCGCGGCCGGGCCAGGGCTTCCAGCCAGCCGAACCATTTGCGGCCGCCGCGGGCCATGCCCACCAGGGAGGCCTTGGACAGGGTGCGGGACTTGAATTGTGAGGGCAGCCAGGGCTCGTCCCGTCCCATTGCCATCTGGGCGGCCAGCGCCATCATCGGCAGCGACATGATCTGCGGCACGCCATAGAGAAAGGGGATGGAGACCGGCAGGGCCATGGCGAATAGGATGATGCCGAAGGCGCGCTCGCCCAGTGCATCCACGAACTTGCCGAGGCTGAGCCCCTCGTCCGGGGCGTCATTCGCGATGGATTCCAGGGCGCTGATCAGCCCCCGCTGTTCCGCGTTATCGCTCATGCGTACTCAATTCCTTGTCAGACCCCGGACCCACGTCGAACCTAGCTGTGGCAGATCGCGCCGTCGAGCGGAATGGGTTGTTGACTTGGCAGGGCTTCGTGGCCAGTTTGCGCCAGCCGCTCGCGCCCCCGCGCGCGATGCCCGGGCCCCTGTGGCGGAATTGGTAGACGCGACGGATTCAAAATCCGTTTCCGCAAGGAGTGTCAGTTCGAGTCTGACCAGGGGCACCACTTCTTTTGATCTCACGGCGGTTCGCTTCGCTCACGCCTCCGATGGGGCGGCGCATCAGGCGCCGGCGCGCGGTCGCGCTTGCGGGCCGTTGCCCCGGGAGAGCTCAATCTGGTCCTCGCCCTTGATGGGCGAGGGGGACCGCGCGCATGCGCGGTGGAGTGGGTGACCTTTTGGGGACTCAACCCGCCTCGCCATCACGATTTTTTGCCTCATCACGGCCTCGTCACGGCCATGATGGAGTGCTAGCGTGCCGTCGGGTTGGCGTTTGGGGCGTCAAGGGAGGCCGGTCTTGCTGACACCGGGTGCTGCGCTCGTTTTTGCGCGATTTGCCATGGCCGTGATGTTTGTCTGGTTCGGCGCGATGAATTTCACGCCGGTCGGGACCGAGATCGCGCAATCCTGGCTGTCCAGTCACGCCTTTCTCTCGGTCATGGCCGACCAGTCGGCCTCGATGGCGCGCGCCCTGGGTATCTACCAGATCGTGGCAGCAGCGCTGATCGCCGCGCCCCTGCCGGGCGCCGGGCTGCGCCGTATCGGGTTCGGCATGTTCGGGCTCTACGCGGCGGTCGCCCTCACCCTGTTGCTGACCAATCCGGTCTGGCTCGAGGCGGAGGGCGGTTTCCCGGCGATCGGTTCGGGCCAGGGCATCCTGAAATATCTCGCCCTGGTGGGTCTCGCCCTGTGGGCGGGGAGTTTCGAGAATTCGCGCATGTTCTCCAGCCGCTATTCCGACATGCGCCGCTGGAGCCAGCCGGTGATGTGGGCCGGCCTCTTCCTGGTCCTGTTGTGGATTGGCGGCATGAAGTTCACGGCCTCCGAAGCGGCCGGGATCGAGCCGCTGATCGGCTCGCATCTGGCCTTCTCCTGGATGTCGCCGCTGATGGGGCTGCAGAATGCCTCCTATGTCATCGGGGTAATTGAGCTGGTGACGGCGCTGGCCCTGACCGGTTTCTGGTTCCACCGCGGTGCCTACCGGGCCGGCCTTTTCCTGTCGGCCATCACCTTTGTGCTGACGCTGAGCTTCCTGGTCACCTTCGCGGGCAGCTGGGCGGACGCGCTGGGCGGTTTCCCGGCGCTGTCGCGCAGCGGTCATTTCCTGCTCAAGGATCTGCCCCTGCTGGCCGCCGTTCTGGCGCTGTGGGCGGAGACCGGTCCGGACGGGACTCGGCGCGGACGTTGACGCGCAAAACGCCGGACATGTTCTGAAACACACATAACACTTGCCGTGAGCCCGGCCGCATTCGCTTGACCGAACAGGGGGCGTTTCTACAGTCCTCGCAAAAATCGGGAGGTCAGGAATGGGTCTGTTCACCGCGCTCAAGCGCGAGTTCGACTATGTGAGCGGCATGCTGCGCGTCTTCCGTGCAGTGAACAAGGTGGGCGCCGGGTCCGGTGTTCGCGTGGCCGACCATATCGAAGCGACGATCGACCGCTATCCCGACAATCCGATGGCGCTGCTGGATGAGGGGGAGATTTCCTATCGCCAGTTCGAGGCCCGGGCCAACCAGGTCGCCCACTGGGCCCTGGCGCAGGGGCTGAGACCGGGCGACACGGTCGCGCTTTTCATGGGAAATCGCTGGGAATACATCGCCATCTGGTTCGGCCTGTCCAAGGTCGGCGTGGTGACGGCCTTGCTGAACAACCAGCTCTCCGGCCACTCCCTGGCGCACTGCCTGAATATCGGTGAGGCCCGGGAGGTGATCCTGGAAGGCGGGCTGGGCGAGGCGTTCCACAGCGCCCGCGCCGGTGAGCTCAATGCGATGGGCGCCTGGGTGCTGGACGGCACGCTTGAGGGGGCGGAGGATTTCGGCGCGGCGCTGGACGCCCAGCCGGAGACGCGGCCCGACCCGGCGCTGCGCGCGGATGTGAAGCCGGAACAGCCGGCGCTCAAAATGTTCACCTCCGGCACGACCGGCCTGCCCAAGGCAGCGGTGATGACGCATATCCGTACGCTTTATTATCTCACCATCTTTGCCGCGGTCGCCAAGAGCCAGCCCAGCGACCGCATGCTGATGGTGCTGCCGCTCTATCACGCTACCGGCGGTCTGTGCGGCGTCGGCTGTGCCCTGTCCTTTGGGGGCGCGCTGATCATCCGTCCGCGCTTCTCGGCCTCCAGCTTCTGGCCGGACGTGCAGCGCTTCAAGGCGACGATGTTCATGTATGTCGGCGAGCTGTGCCGCTTCCTGGTCAATTCCGAACCGAGCGCCGCCGAGCAGAACCACACGGTCCGCTGTGCCATCGGCAATGGCATGCGCCGGGATGTCTGGGAGGCTTTCCAGGCCCGTTTCCACCTGCCCCAGATTGTCGAGTTCTACGGCTCGACCGAGGGCAATGTCGGCCTGGTCAACACGGCCAACATGCCGGGCGCGGTCGGCCGGGTACCCGACTATCTCAAACACCGCTTCAACATTGATCTGGTGAAGTTCGACATGGATGCCGAAATGCCGGCACGGGGCGCGGACGGGTTCTGCCAGGTCTGCCAACCGGGTGAAGTCGGCGAAGCGATCGGCCGGATCGATCCGGATGATCCGCGCTTCCGCTTTGACGGATACGGGTCTCGGGAAGACACGGAAAAGAAGATCCTGCGC